>CAJBIA010000114.1 GCA_903953055.1 uncultured Methylophilaceae bacterium | reverse complement strand
GGGATGCAACGGGCTGTTGTTAGCGCTGAATTTCATGAGCTAGGCCTAGGAGATCCGCTGTCAATATCATCAGCTCATGGTGAAGGTGTGCGTGATTTAGTTGAGCTCGCTCTTGAACCATTCCCTGAGCCCGAGCCGGAAGCGCCATATAATGAACAAGATACCCCTAAGGTTGCAATCGTCGGTCGGCCAAATGTAGGTAAATCGACATTAGTTAATGCATTGCTTGGCGAAGAGCGAGTTATTGCATTTGATCAGCCAGGTACTACGCGCGATTCAATTTACATTGATTTGGAGCGTAATGGAAAACATTACACAATTATTGATACGGCTGGCGTCCGAAAGCGCGGCAAGGTATTTGAGGCAATCGAGAAATTTTCTGTCATTAAAACCATCCAAGCTATTGAAGAAGCCAATGTTGCAATTTTAGTGGTAGATGCTCAAGAGGGAATTACAGAACAGGATGCTCACGTTGCTGCATACATTCTAGAAACGGGCCGTGCGTTAGTGGTGGCCATTAACAAATGGGATGGACTAAAAGAAGATGAGCGCGATTGGATTAAACGCGAAATTGATCGTAAATTACAGTTTTTGGATTTTGCTAAATTCCATTACATCTCAGCATTAAGAAAGAAGGGTCTGCCTGAGTTATTTACATCTGTGGATGGTGCTTATAAAGCGGCGATGGCTAAGCTTTCAACCCCTCAGCTTACGAGAGTTCTGATTGATGCAATTGCGCAGCATCAGCCCCCGATCAGTAAAGGAATTCGTCCTAAATTGCGTTATGCCCATCAAGGTGGAAGTAACCCGCCTATTGTGGTGATTCATGGGAATCATGTCGATGGCGTAAAAGATACTTACAAGCGCTTTTTAGAGGGCGTTTTTCGGAAGACATTTCAATTAACTGGAACCCCCTTACGCGTACAGTTTAATCAAGGAGATAATCCTTTTGCCGACCCCGATAAAAGAATTCAGGGTGAAGGTATTGTCAGTATGCGTAGACGTAAGACTGCGCAGCGTGCCGAGCTAAATGCACGAAAAAATGATGAAGTTAAGCAAGGAAAGCATAAGGCCTCAGGCCTTGAAATTGCTAAAAGGGCCCCGAGGAAAAAGAAATAACTTGATTCAATAAAAAAGCACCGCAAATATTGCGGTGCTTTTAATAAGGCTTGCTAAGCGATAGACGCTTTAGAGACTATCCCAGAACTTCCACCAAACTCGTTCATCCGTGGTCATGTTTTTATCAAGCATTTTGCTATCAGGGTAGTTGGTTTTTAAGACCCGCATTGCATCATCCTTGAGGTCTTTCATTTGAAGTGATTCATAAGCACTGATCATAATAACGAGCGCTTCTTCGAGGCCTGTCGATTGTGGGTAATTTTCAAAAACGTATTTGCAACGGTTAACCGCAGCAAGGTAAGCCTGACGTTTCATGTAATAGCGAGCTACGTGCAATTCATGTGCTGCTAAAGCATTGACTAAGTAAGTCATGCGTAATGCGCTGTCTTTTGCATAACGGCTTTCTGGGTAACGCGTTGTTAGCTCTTTGAATGCTAAGAATGAAGCATTCATTGCTTTTGGATCACGGTCGTTAATTTCTTGGCTTGTGAGCCTGTCGACAACGCCACGTTCAGTAAAGCTTGCTAGACCACGCATGTAATAAGCATAGTCAACGTTTGGATGATTTGGATGAAGTTTGATAAATCGTTCTGCGGCAGCGGTACATGAAACTGGATCAGACTTTTTATAATAAGCGTATGCAGTTTCTAATTGCGCTTGCGCTGCATATTTGCCATGAGGGTAGCGAGACTCGAGTTTTTGGAAATATTTGATGGCCTTGTCATAATCACGATCACGCATTTTGGCATCAGCTTCTTGATAAATTCGATCGGCTTGCCAAGTTTTTGTTTCATCTAGTTCAGTAGGGGCACCAAAAATACTGCAACCAGAGAGCCATATAGCCACAAAAAACGCTAAACTGTATTTCATTTATTTAATACCTAAAAAATTTGATTGATTATAACCGATGACACAAACCACACCTATTTCTCTTATTATCCCACAAGATTTGGGAGGGATGCGTTTAGATCAAGCATTGCAACGTATGTTGCCTGAACATTCTAGATCGCGTCTACAGTCATGGATAAAAGAAGATTTAGTGACCGTCGATGGGGTTGCAAGCACTTCTAAAAGCAAGGTTTGGGGTGGTGAAAAGGTCTTGGTGTTTGCACAAGAGAAACCTGAGGTGAGTGCGTTCATGGCAGAGGATATTCCGCTCAGTATTGTTTATGAAGATGACCATATTTTGGTGATCAATAAACCAGCTGGGATGGTCGTGCACCCAGCAGCAGGGAATTGGGAGGGCACCTTATTAAATGCCATTCTTTATCACGTCCCGCATGCGAATGAAATCCCTCGCGCGGGTATTGTGCATCGTTTAGATAAGGATACAAGTGGACTGCTTGTTGTTGCCAAAACACTGGCTGCTCAAACGAGCCTCGTGCGTCAGCTTCAAGCTAGAACTGTAAAACGTGAATATCGCACAATTGTTTGGGGGCAAGTTTGGCGGAACGGTAAGGTTGACCAGCCGATTGGCCGTCACTCTCACTCACGAACAAAAATGGCAATCAATAAAATGGGTAAGCCGGCTGTGACGCGTTATGAGGTTCTAGAACGTTTTGCTGTTCATACCTACCTGCGTTGTAATCTAGAAACAGGGCGCACCCATCAGATTCGTGTGCATATGCAATTTTTAAAAGCGCCTATCGTTGGTGATTCAGTTTATGGCTATAAAGGTATTATCCCTTTAAAGGCAATGACGCAAACGCTTCGTGATTTTGTTCAAGGTTTTGATAGGCAAGCATTGCATGCGATCAAGCTGGGTTTAATACACCCAGCCACAGAGGAGCCTATGGAGTGGCAAATCGAACTCGCTGATGATATGAAAGCCCTATTAGAAGCCATGCGTCACGAGGATGCGCCGCTTGAAGAGCCATTTGAATTCAGTGAAAACCCTTATTTGTCCGATGAAGACTATGAGGATGAAGATTTTGATGACGAGGATGATGTCGACTTCATCGATACAGACGAGGACGCTGAAGACATTGAATAAGATTGACTTAATTTATCCTGATTGGCCAGCCCCCATCAATGTTAAAGCCATTCAAACGACTAGAAACGGCGGCTTTAGCATCGCCCCCTATAACACATTGAATTTTGGCGCTCATGTCCAAGATGATGATTTATCTGTTAAAAAGAATCGTCAACTATTAAAACAATACTTGCCCTCAGAGCCTGTATGGTTAAATCAGGTGCATGGAACTCATGTGATTGAGGTGACGCCGGAACAGAACAATTGTAATCAAGATGCAGATGCGGCATTTAGTAAACATCAAAATATCGTGTGTGTCACCATGACTGCTGACTGCTTGCCAATCTTGATTTGTAATGTTCAGGGGACGGCCGTTGCAGCAATACATGCAGGTTGGAGAAGTTTATGTGATGGCGTTATCGAAGCCACTATAAAGTCGCTTGGCTTGCAATCTGAGCACTTAATGGCTTGGCTTGGCCCAGCCATTGGTCCTTCAGTCTTTGAAGTGGGTAATGAGGTTCGAGAAGCGTTTAAATCGCAGGACCGTCAAGCAGAAAATGCTTTTCAAGCAGTTGGTGATAAATGGCTATGTGATTTGTATTTACTTGCAAAACAACGGCTTCATAATCTAGATGTAACGAAGCTGTACGGTCAAACTGACTGTACTTTCAGTAATCCATCTAAGTATTTTTCATTTAGACGTGATGGTGTCACTGGTCGAATGGCCACCATGATTTGGTTTGAATGAGCAGGGCTTGACACCTCGTTTATAATATAAGATTGACGCACGGAAATTACCAAATCATGTTTAATGCCCATATCCCCACCTTAACTTGGATTATCTCTGCTAGCTTGCTTGGGGGCGTGCTGAGTGTGCTTTGTGCTGGGTTTGTGGCACTTAATGCGCGTACGCAATGGATCCCAATGCTGATCAGTTATGCGATTGGCGCCATGTTAGGTGCTGTATTCCTTGAAATATTGCCACATGCTTTTCATGAAGCCAGTAGTGTTGAGAATATGGCTGCGACGGTGCTGTTTGGTATTTTGTTGTTCTTTGTTCTAGAGAAATTGGTGTTGTGGAGACACTGCCATGGTGAGCACTGTGAAGTGCATGCGATGCAC
This sequence comes from uncultured Methylophilaceae bacterium, assembly GCA_903953055.1. Taxonomy (GTDB): domain Bacteria; phylum Pseudomonadota; class Gammaproteobacteria; order Burkholderiales; family Methylophilaceae; genus Methylopumilus_A. The sequence goes on along the minus strand of CAJBIA010000114.1, from coordinate 82,789 downwards.
ACGGAAGATCACTGTCCTGAACATCCCGTACCCAAATTTAAAGTGGTCACAGAAAAATTACCCTCTATCACTAAGTCCAATCAACATAGCCATGATCACGACTCTGGTCGAAGTGGCATGATGATTATGGTGGGAGACACTTTTCATAACTTTGTAGATGGCATTTTAATCGCTGCCGCGTTTATGATTGATTTGAGATTGGGCGCGGTTACAGCAATGGCAATTATTGCGCATGAGATTCCCCAAGAAGTTGGGGACTTTTTAATTTTACTGCATTCCGGATACACCAAAAAACAAGCGTTGTTGTTTAATTTGTTTTCAAGCTTAGCCACTGTAGTTGGTGGTGTTTTCGCCTATTTTGCATTGCAAACCGTCCAAAACTGGATCGCTACAATTTTAGGGTTGGCTGCTGCGAGCATGCTCTATGTGGCTGTTGCAGATTTAATTCCTGGCTTACACAAACGCACAGACTTAAAAGACACGATTGGTCAGGTTGGTCTAATCGGCTTGGGAATCGGTTCTATCTGGCTGACTAAGTTCTTCTTGGAATAGGGCTTCTTCATGCAAAGCATTTTGCTTTCGCTTGCGCTGAGATGTGCCTAAAATCCAAATGAGTAAACTGCATGGCATTAAACCGTAAAAGAAAAAAGTTAAGATGCCAGCAGTTAAACTTTGCTCGGTGGCGGCCATTAAAAAAGTAACGTAGAGCCATGCAATTGCGATGATGTACATATTTTAATATTGAAGTAGGTTAATTTTCATGAGTTTAAACACCACCCCTAAAGTCGGCTTCGTTTCATTAGGTTGCCCCAAAGCCGGTTCTGATGCAGAACGTATTCTCACCCAATTGCGTGCAGAAGGCTATGAAATATCCGGCACTTATGAAGATGCTGATTTAGTCGTGGTCAATACTTGTGGTTTTATTGATAGCGCGATTGAAGAATCATTGGATGCCATCGGTGATGCCATTAATAAAAATGGCAAGGTAATCGTCACAGGCTGTTTAGGCGCTAAGAGTGGTGTTGTTCAGGCAGCGCATCCTAGTGTCCTTGCCGTGACAGGTCCGCATGCATTAGAAGAGGTGATGACAGCTGTGCATGCAAACCTGCCTAAGCCTCACGACCCTTATGTTGATTTAGTGCCGCCGCAAGGGGTACGTTTGACTCCTAGTCATTATGCCTATTTGAAGATTTCAGAAGGCTGCAATCATCGGTGTAGTTTTTGCATTATTCCAAGCATGCGCGGTGATTTAGTCAGTCGCCCTGTGGGTGAAGTACTAAATGAAGCTGAGAATCTTGTGAACGCTGGCGTTTCAGAAATTCTTGTGATTTCACAAGACACTTCTGCCTATGGCGTTGATGTTAAATATAGAAGTGGATTTTGGAATGGTAGGCCAGTTAAAACACGAATGACTGAACTCACAAAAGCATTAAGTGAGTTGGGCGTTTGGGTCCGTCTTCATTATGTTTATCCCTATCCGCATGTTGATGAAGTGATCCCACTCATGGCAGATGGGTTGATTCTTCCATACTTGGATGTGCCGTTCCAACATGCTAGCCCGCGCATCCTTAAATCCATGAAGCGGCCAGCAAGTAGCGAAAATAACTTATTAAGAATTAAGGCTTGGCGTGACATCTGTCCTGATATCACTGTGCGTAGTACTTTTATTGCTGGCTTTCCAGGAGAGACAGAAGAAGACTTCAAGATGTTGCTCGATTTCTTAGAGGACGCTCAATTGGATAGAGTAGGTTGCTTTACCTATTCAGCAGTGGATGGAGCCTCGGCAAATCAATTACCAGATCAAGTGCCTGAAGAACTAAAGCAAGAGCGTTTGGCGCGCTTTATGGAAGTCCAGGAGCGCATTAGTGCCGCTAAGTTACAGGCTAAGATAGGAACGATGCAAACCGTTCTTGTTGATGAAATTATTGAAGACGAAGAGGGTAATGTTGAAGCAATTGGCCGTACAAAAGCTGACGCCCCTGAAATTGATGGCGTTGTTTATTTGATGGATGCAGAAGGGTTAACGCCAGGCGATTTTGTTGAGGTTCAAATATATGATGCGGATGGTCACGATCTTTGGGGCGGACCACCTCAAGAATGAGCGGTAAATAAATCTGGCATGATTGGAGAAGGACGCTCGCTGTCCGCGCGTTCTTCCAGAAAGTCAAAAGTCAGTGGGCAGCGGGTTGGCTTTTTTGCCGCCTTACGTCGTTTAGAGGTTGATGCGTCTAAATCGATATAAGGCGTTTGGCTAATACGGATGTAACCTGATGCATTCAGTTTTTCTGAGGTGGTTTCAAACAAACTCAGTGGGTTATCAATATTTTGAAGTGTAATGGCACTCTTGCTCACCTTGAGCACGTTGTACATCACAAACTTGCCCGTGTTCTGTTTGCCGTATATCTCGCCAACATGAATGTCCACAATGCACCTCTTTTAAATCGATTTCCGAATATTAGCGCCTAGTCTTATTCTTCACAAGCCTTGTAAGGCTTTATTTCAATGAACCAATCTTCACGCCCTCAGTCAGATGAAGTACTTATTCAAACTTATTTTCAGGGGATTGTATCGATGTTTAAAACTTACATGGGGATTTTGATCATGATGATTTCAACTACCACTTTTGCTGCTTGTCCAGATTTATATAATCACCAATTCACAACATTGCAGGGAGGCAAGATTGACTTATGCGATTATCAAAATAAGCCCATAATCATTGTGAACACTGCCAGTAAGTGTGGTTTTACCCCTCAGTTTGAAACATTGGAATCCTTATACAAGCGTTACCAACCAAAAGGCCTTCTGGTGGTAGGTTTTCCTTCAAATGATTTCAGACAAGAGCTGGCAAGTGATAAAGAAATTGGTGATTTTTGTGTGAACACCTACGCGGTTAAATTCCCAATGATTACAAAGACATCAGTGACTGGACCTAATGCAAACCCTTTGCATAAACAGTTGATTGAGATTACCAAGCAAGCACCCATGTGGAATTTCTACAAATACGTAATATTGCCTGGTGGAAAACATGTGTATGCCTATAGTAGTGATGTTGACCCAGGCTCAGATGAAATCATGGGGAAAATTAAACCATTCCTAAAGTGAGACTGATTACGTTGTAAAATGTGGGATGGATCAAAATAACATCCCTTTTTCAAATCTCTCACCCGATCTTATTCTTGATGCTATTGATAGTTTAGGACTGCATACAGACGGTCGATTATTAGCACTGAATAGTTACGAAAACCGTGTGTATCAGGTGGGCGTGGAGGATGCATTACCGATTGTTGCTAAATTCTATCGTCCCAACCGTTGGGATGATGATGCAATTCTTGAAGAGCACGCTTTTGTCCAAAGCTTGGCTGATGCTGAAATACCAGCGGTAGCCCCATCAATCATTAACAACAGCACGCTATTTAACTATCAACATTTTCGTTTTTCTATCTTCCATAAACATGGTGGACGAGCGCCAGACTTGGATCAAAAAGGCGTATTACAGTGGATTGGGCGTTTTATTGGGCGGATTCATGCCATTGGATCATTGGCGGATTTTAGGCATCGCCCTGAATTAAACATCACTACTTTTGGTGAAGAGCCTAGCAATTACCTCCTTGAGCAAGGCATGATGCCTAAAGAGTTAGAGTCTGTGTATCGCGGTGTGGTTGCTCAGGCTTTAGAGGGCGTAAAACGCTGTTTTGACAGGACAGGTGACCTAGCTACGCTAAGATTGCACGGTGATTGCCATATGGGCAATTTGCTGTGGACGGATGCAGGACCGCATTTTGTGGATTTTGATGATAGTCGGATGGGGCCAGCTATTCAGGACCTATGGATGATGTTGTCTGGAACTCCCAATGAGATGCAAAAGCAGTTTCATCAGATTCTTTTGGGTTACGAGGACTTCTACGAATTTAATCCCAATGAAGTGCACTTAATAGAAGCACTTAGAACCCTTCGGCTAATTCATTATTCAGCTTGGCTGGCTCGTCGCTGGGATGATCCTGCTTTTAAGGTTGCATTTACTTGGTTTAATACTCAGCAATACTGGCAGGATAGAATATTGGAACTACGAGAACAAATTGCGTTGATGGACGAGCCGCCATTAATTGCTAGCGCATCGGGGAATTTTTAGAAGCCTAGATTTAAACTTTTTGAATGCGAAGTCTCTGCATGATAATCGCAGACAGTTCTTCAATTGACCGGCTTGTTGAGTCAGCCCAAGTAATTCCAGCATTGCGCATCAAGCTTTCAGCCTTAGTAATTTCTTGGCGGCAATTCTCAAGAGACGCATATTTACTATCTGGCCTTCTTTCGCTTCGAACAGAATGCAAGCGTTCAGGCCTAATGGTTAATCCAAAAATTTTATTGATATGAGGCATCAGTGCCGCAGGCAGATTGCCACGCTCGAAATCTTCTGGAATTAATGGATAGTTGGCAGCCTTGATGCCAAACTGCATGGCCAGATAAATGCTCGTAGGTGTTTTTCCGCAGCGCGAAACACCAACTAAAATGACTTGTGCTTCTTCTAAACCGCTATTTGTCATGCCATCGTCATGGTTAAGCGTAAAGTTAATGGCTTCCATGCGATCTGAATAACTACTGCCCATGATCCCGTGAGCAATACCAGAGCCGGTTAATGGCTGTTCTCCAAGCTCAATGCCTAAAGGATCAATAAAGGTGCTAAATAGGTCAACAAAATATGCATCGCTTTGTTTTAATGAATTACGTAATTCAATATTGCCCAGCGACATAATCACGATCGGACGAATCCCATCTTGTTGCTTAGCTTGAAGAATAGCGTTCTTTGCAATGTCAATTTTTTCAGGGGTGTCCGTAAAGGGAATACGAACTTGCGTGAATACTGTTTGCGGAAAATGCTCAAGTAGTTTCCCTAAAGCACTGGCTGTCATGCCAGTGCTGTCAGAGATGAATAAAGCTGACCGTTTCATGGAATCTGACGCTTACTTTTGCGTCAATTTTTGCCAAGTAGCGACAACCGTGTCAGGGTTGAGTGATACTGATTGTATGCCTTCATCGACCAACCATTGCGCAAAATCAGGATGATCAGATGGTCCTTGCCCACAGATACCCACGTACTTTCCTAGTCGGTTAGCAGTGCTAATGGCCATTCGAAGGAGCACTTTGACTGCATCGTTACGCTCATCAAAGCCATCAGCTAAAATGCCAGAGTCACGGTCCATGCCTAAGGTTAATTGAGTCAAGTCGTTAGATCCAATAGAGAACCCATCAAAGTATTCTAAAAATTGTTCTGCAAGTAAAGCGTTAGATGGGATTTCGCACATCATGATAAGGCGAAGCCCATTTTCGCCTCTTTTTAGCCCATTAGCAGCTAAAATCTCACTTACCGCCTTCGCTTCATCTAGCGTACGAACAAATGGAATCATGATCTCAACGTTAATTAATCCCATTACATCACGGACTTTTTTCATTGCTTTACATTCCATGGCAAAGCATTCTTTGAAGTCCTCCGCCATGTAACGTGCTGCACCACGGAAACCAATCATTGGATTTTCTTCATCGGGTTCGTAAATATCTCCACCCACCAACTTTTTGTATTCATTCGACTTGAAGTCAGAAGTGCGCACAATGACTGGTTTAGGATAAAAAGCTGCGGCAATTGTCGCAACACCTTCAGCAACTTTATCTATATAGAAGTCGGTAGGGCTTGCATAGCCACGCGCACGGTTTCTAATGATGGTTTGAATCGGTGCTGGCATTGCGTCTACATTTAAAATAGCTTTAGGATGAATGCCAACCATGTTGTTAATCACAAACTCTAAACGAGCCAAGCCAACGCCATCATTTGGCGTATTGGCAAAACCGAAAGCCATGTCTGGGTTGCCCACATTCATCATGATTTTGCATGGGGGTTTACTCAAGGCAGCAGTCGCTTGTGTGCTCACTGTGAATGGGAGGGCGCCGTGATAAACAAAACCTGATTCGCCTTCTGCGCATGACACAGTGACGATTTCTCCTTCGCGTAATACGTCTGTCGCGTTAACAGATCCGACAATTGCAGGAATGCCTAATTCACGGGCGATAATTGCAGCATGACATGTACGTCCGCCACGGTTAGTGACTAATGCGCTAGCGCGCTTCATCACAGGTTCCCAATTCGGATCTGTCATATCAGCCACCAAAACGTCTCCAGGCTGTACCAAGTGCATTTCTGCTGGATCAAGCACTATCCTTACTGGCCCTGTGCCAATTTTCTGCGTTACAGCACGGCCGACGACCATGGGCTTAGCCGCATGTTTTTCTATCGTGAACGTTTCGGTGACGTTGTTATTAGCATCTTGTGACTTCACAGTTTCAGGACGCGCTTGCAAGATATAGAGCTTATTATCAACCCCATTTTTACCCCATTCGATGTCCATCGGGCAACCATAATGAGATTCAATAATCATCGCATAACGAGCTAGCTCTAGGATGTCGTCGTTTGTGAGTGAGTAGCGATCGCTGTCGATAGGATCAACATCAACGGTCAGGGTGCTTTTACCTGCTTGGGTTGCATCACTAAATACCATTTTGATGAGTTTTGAACCCATCGTGCGACGGACAATCGCTGGTTTTCCTTGTGCTAGCAGTGGTTTGTGGACGTAGAATTCGTCTGGGTTAACTGCGCCTTGAACCACAGTCTCACCCAAACCGTAAGAAGAAGTGATGAATACAACGTCTTGAAAGCCTGATTCTGTGTCGATTGTAAACATGACGCCCGCACAGCCGATATCACTTCGAACCATTTGTTGAACGCCGGCAGATAAGGCTACATCAGCATGAACAAAACCTTTGTGAACGCGGTAAGAGATCGCTCGATCATTATATAAAGAAGCAAAAACTTCCTTGATGGCGTGTAGGATGTTATCTAGGCCATGGATATTTAAAAACGACTCTTGTTGTCCAGCAAACGAGGCATCAGGCAGATCCTCCGCAGTTGCAGATGAGCGGACAGCAAAGGTTGCTCCGTTACCTGATTTAGCAATCAGAGTTGCATAGTTTTCTGCGATTGCTTTTTCAAGCGCAGCAGGGAAGGGTGCAGACATAATCCATTCACGAATTTGTTTGCCGCAGATTGCTAATGCAATCGTGTCGTCGACGTTAAGAGATTCAAGTGTTGCAACAATTTTGGCATCTAAACCGTTTTGCGCCAAAAATTCACGGTAGGCATCTGCAGTAGTTGCAAAGCCAGTAGGGACGCGAACGCCTTTTGCTGAAAGCTGCGAAATCATTTCCCCTAGCGATGCATTTTTACCACCGACTGATGGCACATCAATATTGCGCAGGTTTTCGAAAGGAATTACATGGGCTGACATAAAGAATCTCTCCATTTATTTACGTATTTTTAGCTTCCACTGGTAAAAATTCGTAAATACTTTTGTTTTCAGAGTGTTAGGCTTGGTGTGATTATTATATTGTTATCACTTCAAAGCTTGATTTGTAAATATAGTATTTTGCCTAATAAGCGGGCTTGTGTCACGTTGATTAGTATGGGCTAGACTAAAATTGACTGAATTATTATTTCCTTAATTCATAGGTGAAACTATTTTTATGGCTCGCTCATCTAAAAAAAGCTAAAGTGTGGTGAGTTAGTTTAAATAGAGGATTGATAGGAAATGAAGCAACAAAATGAATATGAAAGATCATCATTAAGCCTGTTGGAGGAAATGATGTCTAAGACCTGTTTTTGTAAGCTAAGGGAGACTTGTCCTGATAAAGACAGTTGTGATTGCTTAAAGGAACGAAATATCTATAAAGAGTTTATGCAGAAGCAGGCTTAATTAAAGCTTTTTAATTCATTAGGAAGTAAGTTGAAGCTTCCGGCCTCATGCGTCACCAGCATTTCATTATCCTGAATAGTGCAGCTAATGTTCATGTTTCGCGTAGCTGCGTTAGCAAGCTCTTCGGTATCCGGTAAATTGATCACGGTTAAATTGTTTAGCTTAAGAAGTGCCTTACTATTCTGATTCCACCACATATCAGCAGTGCGACCGCCGTATAAGATCAGTGCCACTTGGTTTGAGCGACCGCAGGCTTTGCGGAGGACTCGCTCATCAGGTAAGCCTAGCTCTATCCAAAGCTCAATTGCGCCAGTTAAATCTTTTTGCCACAAATCTGGCTCTTCTTCATCACTTAAACCCTTGCCAAATGTGAGGGTGTCGCTTGCAAATATAGCAAAAGCAATAAGCCTAACCATGAGACGCTCTTCAGTTTCTGAGGGGTGTCTAGCGAGCGTTAAACTGTGCGCAGCATAGTAATTGCTGTCCATGTTTGATACTTGTAGGTCGGCTTTGTAAATGGTGGATTTTAGTGCCATGGAGACTTCTTCTCGGTGCTCTTGCTAGCCTTTTTGGCAGCCTTTGTGCCAGCTGGTTTGACGCCTGCGCCACTTCTGCGATTTGGCTGGCCTTTGCCTCTTACTTTAGGCGCTTTAACCTTAGGGGGTTTAATTTCAGCATTTGGGTCTATGCTAATCAATATTCGTTTACCTTCGCATTCGATAAGTTGCCCCGGCTTAATCTTTGCTGTTTTACGTAACTCAATTGCGCCATCTACTTTTACTAAGCCCTCGGCGACCATGGCCTTACCGCGACCGCCACTATCAGCCAAATCAACTAGCTTAAGTAGATTGCACAACTCTACATATTCTGTATTAATTACAAATTCAATATCTTGCATTGTATTTTCTCAAGTAGTAGATGAGGTTTTGATACTTTTCTTTATTACTTTACCAATGTGTGCTTCGCCACGTTTTTTTGCAAGAGCAATTTGTTTTTGACGTTCAGTTACACTCGTACGTTTTTCTTCACTTAGTTTATCTAAGCAATGCGGGCATGAAATCCCAGCGACATATGAGGTGCTTTGCATTTCCTCTGGGGAGAGGGGATGGCGGCATGCATGGCATTGATCGTAATCGCCTATTTCCAAACCGTGCTTAACTGACACGCGCTGATCGAATACAAAACACTCCCCTTGCCACAGACTCTCTTCTTTGGGAACCTCTTCAAGGTACTTCAGAATTCCTCCTTGTAAGTGATAGACCTCTTCAAATCCCTGTTCCATCATGTAAGAGCTGGCTTTTTCGCAACGTATCCCTCCCGTGCAAAACATAGCAACTTTTTTATGCTGCTTGGCATCTAGATTTTTTTTTATGTATTCTGGAAACTCTCTAAACGTCGTAGTTTTTGGGTCTATGGCGCCTTTGAATGTACCAATGTCATATTCATAGTCGTTGCGCGTGTCAATTAAAATTACGTCAGGGTCTGATATCAGAGCGTTCCAATCCTTAGGTTTTACATACTGACCCACTTTGTAGTTAGGATCGATGCCATCAACGCCCAAAGTGACAATCTCTTTTTTAATGCGTACTTTCATCCGATAAAACGGCATTTCCTTCGCAAAGGATTCTTTATGTTCTAAGTCAGCTAAGCGTGCATCTTGTTTTAGATATCGAATGAGTGCATCGATATCTGAGCGGCTACCAGCGACAGTGCCGTTGATGCCTTCTTCAGCCAAAAGAAGCGTTCCTTTGATATTTTGCGAGATGCAGAAATCTAGCAATTTCGGTTGAATGGCTTTGTAGTCTTTCAATTTTGCGAACTTATAGAGTGCTGCGACTATAAAACTTGGCACGAGATTCTTTCTGCTGACAACAACTTGAATAGGTCGCTATGATAAGCTAAGCAATGCTTATTTTCTACGCAAATTGATATGGTTAGTAATTAAGTCTGCAGCCTGGTTGCGATAATGTTTACTATCTAAATCTTTGACCCAGAGGTGCATTAGACCGCTGAAAAAAAGATGGGTATCCATAGCGAGGATAGCAGGGGAGTCAGATGGGTTTAGTTGACCTTTTGTTTTTGCACGTTCGTACAGTTGTTCAATTTTTTTGGCAATACGCTCACAATTACAAAGCGTTTGCTCAAGCAGCTCGGTAAGCTCTTCTACATATTCACACTTCACCATCATGATTTCAAAGGTTTGACGTGTGTAAGCAGACTCATCAAGTGCTCGGATTGTGCCATAAAGAAAATCGCCGATTTTTCCAAGTGGATCGTCATTGTTTTCATTAAGGATATTTTCATCTATTCTGTCGATGAGAGGCAAAATCACCTGTTCACGCATTGCGGAAAACAATGCCTTTTTGTCGCTAAAATGCCAGTAGACAGCCCCTCGTGTAACGCCAGCTTGGTTAGCAACTTGCTCAATGCTGGTCCGACTAACGCCTCGCGATAAAAAAACTTCGCGTGCAGCTTCTATAATCCGCTGTCTAGTTAGTTCTGCATTTTCTTTGGTTTGTCTTACCACGGCCTAATGTTCCATTTCTAAGGGTTTAACCCTATGTTAAACGTGGTGTTGTAGCTCAGTAAAACACGTTTACATATGGGCTTGTTTGTATATAATATACATTCAATAATGTATGTAAACAAGCGCATCTGAAGTATTCCCTTAAAAGACATGGAGTTAATAATGCCGACCTTATTCTTTAATCCCATCAATAAGCCAAGTTTTTCGTATTTTCTTGCAATCTGCGCGATTGCGAGCATGGCGTTGGTTGCCTGTGGTAAAAAAGAAGCGGCTGCGCCCCAAGGGGCTGGCATGGTCATGCCTGTCAGTGTGATTTCAGTGAAACCCACAAGCGTCCCAATCTCAACTGAGGTTGTTGCGCAAACGGAAGGTGCAAAAGAAGTCGAGATTCGACCTCGTGTTGGTGGTATTTTATTAAAGCGTATGTATGATGAAGGCGCCTCTGTGAAGGCGGGTCAAACAATGTTCCTAATCGATCCAGTGCCTTATCAGATCGCATTGCAACAAGCTAAAGCTGCATATTCTGCACAACAGGCAAGAGTTGAGCAAACGGCACGCGAAGAAGCGCGTTTGCGTGGTTTATTGTTGACTCAATCTATCAGTCAACGGGAATACGATAATGCCTCGAGTGACAAAGCAACTTCATTGGCCAATCTTCAGCAGGCTTTAGCAAATGTAAGGCAGGCAGAATTAAATCTGTCTTACACGAATGTGACCGCTCCATTAACAGGTGTTTCAGGTCGTTTCCAATTTTCAGAAGGTGCCTTGGTTTCGCCCAACACAAGCCTACTCACAACCGTTTCTCAAATCTCTCCTATTTGGGTGCGTTTTAGTTTGTCAGATAGTGAAATTAAACAGCTTGGTGGGCATTTAACAGAACAAAGTGTAAAAGAGGTTTCACTAGTGTTGGCTGATGGTACTGAATATAAGCATAAGGGCAAGTTGAATTTTTCAGCCAGTCAAATCGATCCAATGCTAGGGACTCAACAATTAAGAGCAACATTTGAAAATAATGACCACCAGTTATTGCCAGGCCAGTTTGTCAGAGCAAGAATCATGACGGGCAATCGTAATGGAGTATTTTTAATTCCACAAACGTCTGTATTAACAGGCGACCAGGGCAAGTTTGTGTTTGTTGCGGACAAAGATAAGGAGGGTAAAGTTATTGCAGCTGTGCGTCCTATAAAAGAGGGTGGGTGGTTAAATAACGATTGGGTGGTACTTGATGGCTTGAAAGAGGGCGACCAAGTGATTACCGATAATTTGATTAAAGTTCGCCCGGGCGCACCAGTCAATCCACATCCATTCGGTACTGCCCCAACCGCTCCCGTTGATCTTCCTGCTGCTAAGACTAAGTAGTTAAACATGAAAAACTTTACCCGCTTTTTTATAACGCGCCCGATTTTCGCCTCGGTTTTATCTATTATTATCGTTTTATCTGGCTTAGCGGCGGCTTTTAAGCTCCCAATTGCTCAGTATCCACAAATCGCACCGCCCACCGTTACTATTACTGCAGTTTATCCTGGCGCCAGTGCAGATACACTATCAAAAACGGTTGCTGCACCTATTGAGGAGCAATTAAGCGGGGTTGATAACTTACTTTATTTCAACTCTAGCGCTGACTCTAGCGGCACCTTAGTCATTACAGCCACTTTCGAGATAGGTACTAATGTAGACCAAGCAACATTTAACGTTAGTAACCGCGTTAATATCGCCACACCAAGACTCCCTGATGAAGTTCGTCGCAACGGTTTAATCGTTCAGAAAAAATCGAACGACATTTTGCTTGTTGTGATGCTTACTTCGACAGATCAAAATCATAATCGACTATTTCTGAGTAATTACGCCACACTTAATGTGATGGATGAGATTAAGCGTGTTAAAGGCGTGGGTGATGCCACAATTTTTGGCGGGCAAGACTATTCAATGCGTGTTTGGCTTCGCCCTGATCGCATGGCGCAACTCGGAGTTAGTACAACGGATATTTCGAGTGCGATAACTTCTCAAAATAATCAATATGCCGCGGGTAAGATTGGCCAAGAGCCTGCTCCTTCCAATCAACAACTTGTATATACAGTAACAGCAAAAGGTCGCTTAGTTGATCCGGAGCAGTTCGGTAATATCATCATCAAAGCCAACGGCCCAAACGGTGTTCTATATTTAAAAGATGTAGCACGCATAGAGCTTGGCGCACAAAACTATAATGTTGCTTCAACGCTAGATGGAACCCCAGGCGTTGCAATTCCTATCTTTTTGCAAACAGGGGCCAATGCCCTTGATACAGCTAAAAATATCAAACAAAAGATGGAGGAGCTTAAAGCTGCGTTTCCGGCAGGCATGAAATATACCATTCCTTATGACACCAGTGACTTCGTCAAGGCGACCATTAGTGAGGTCTTCCATACTTTCGCTGAAGCCTTATTATTGGTTGTGTTGGTTGTTTTCTTGTTCTTACAAAGCTGGCGCGCGACCTTGATTCCTATTATCGCGGTGCCTATCTCTTTGATTGGTACATTTGCAGGCCTTTATCTTTTTGGCTTCTCCATTAATTTACTCACTTTATTTGCCATGATTCTCGCGATTGGTATCGTTGTTGATGATGCGATCGTGGTCTTAGAAAACACTGAACGATTAATGGCCGAAGAAAATATGGCGCCATTACCTGCTGCGATTAAATCGATTAGTCAGGTGTCGGCTGCCGTTGTTGCGATTGTGCTGGTCCTTTGTGCGGTATTCGTGCCAGTTGCATTCCAAGGGGGTATTGCGGGTGAGTTATATCGTCAGTTTGCCGTAACAGTCGCAATTGCTGTAGTGATTTCAGGGATTGTTGCTTTAACGCTAACGCCAGCTTTGTGCGCAATGATTTTGAAAAAATCTCATGATGAGAATATTTTCTTTAAAAAATTCAATAATGGATTCAGTCGGTTAAGAGACTTTTACACTGACACGGTTCAGTTGACTTTAAAACATAAAATTATTGGCGCGCTGGCTTTCTCTTCAATTCTTATCGTGGTTGCAGTGCTGTTTAAAATGGTGCCGGGAAGTTTCGTGCCAGCCGAAGATCAAGGCTATGTAGTGACTGTGGTAATTATGCCCGATGGCGCCACCTTAAGCCGCACGTCAAAAACAACAGAAGCTATTAGATCTGCGATTGCACACGATCCAGCCGTTGCGCATGAGTTTGCAGTGAATGGATTTGAGTTGCTAACAGGCGCTAATAAAACCAATTCAGCAACCATGTTTGTACGCTTAAAAGATTGGAAGCTTCGTGAAACAAGCGCAACTGATATTGTTGGGAAGTTGTTTGGGATTGGCATGAGTCAACCGGATGGACTGGCTATTGCAGTAAATCCGCCAGCCATTCGAGGTTTAGGCTCTTCAGGCGGGTTTGAGGTCTACGTGCAAAGCCAGCGCGATACTAACCCTATTAAATTAGCTGCGGTAATGAACGGTTTTATCGATGCGATGCGTGCTGAGCCTTCACTAACGGGTTTAAATTCATTCTTTCGCCCAACAGTGCCACAGCTTTTAATTGAAGTGGATGAGGCAAAGGCAATCTCACAAGGGGTTCGTATTTCGGATATTTATGCGACTCTTCAAAGCACGATGGGAGCATTCTACGTGAATGACTTTAATCGCAATGGGCGGACTTATCGCGTGCAGTTGCAAGCAGAGTCTGAGTTTAGAATGAACCCTGAAGACTTAGGAAAGGTTTACGTTCGAAGTCAGCCTACAACTGCCAATCCTAATGGAAATATGATTCCACTTTCTACCTTAAGCAAAGTCAGCAATATTGTCGGTGCGGAGCAGTTGGAGCGCTACAACGGACTATTATCAGCTAAAGTTTTCGGTAGTGGCGCGCCTGGCGTAAGCTCTGGTGACGCAATCAAGACTGTAGAGCGAATTGCTAAAGAAAACTTACCTGATGGCTATAAAATTGCTTGGACAGGGCAAGCTTATCAAGAGAAGCGCACTGGCTCAGCCGCATTGTTTGCGTTTGGATTCGCGATCATTATGGTGTTCTTGATTTTGGCAGCTCAGTTTGAGACATGGGCCTTACCTTTGGCCGTCATCATGGCCGTCCCGTTCGCGTTAGCAGGTGCGCTATTAGCTGTTCTGCTTCGTGGCATGCCAAATGATATTTACTTTCAGATTGGCTTAATTACCTTAATTGGTTTGGCAGCTAAAAATGCGATTTTGATTGTTGAGTTCGCAGAGCAAAAAATGGAGGAGGGCATGCCAGTTGGTGCAGCTGCTATTGAAGCAGCTCGAATGCGTTTCCGTCCAATTGTAATGACCTCTATGGCTTTTGTTCTAGGAATCTTGCCGCTAGTTGTTGCAACAGGCGCTGGGGCTGCAGCACGACGCTCTATGGGGACCGGTGTATTCGGGGGCATGATTCTAGCCACGTTTATTGCCACTATCTTTATTCCATTATTCTTTACGTGGTTGAGTGGTAAACATGTTCGGCATCACGGCCATGTTGAAATTGAAGAATCGATAGAGAAAGAAATCTAATGAGATTAAAACGTTTATTTGAAATGTCTATTGTCTTGCCAAGTATTTTATTAGCAGGCTGCAAAGCTTTGGGCCCAGACTACATAAGGCCTCAACAACTATTGCCAAAAAGCTTTCAGGAAGCGCAAGTTAATGAGAATGCAGAGGTCATCAGCAACCAATGGTGGAAGCTTTATCACGACCCTGTTCTTGATGATTTGATCGAGAAAACAAATAAATACAACGCAGACATTAAAATTGCGGTTGCGCGTATTGAAGAGGCGGATGGTTATTTGAGTGAAGTAGGGGCGGCTTTGTTTCCTCAGGTGAATCTCGATTCAAGTGCAAGTCGTTATAAGATAACAGAATTGGGTGCTACCCCTTTATTTAATGGCATGAGTCCAACCAGGAGTAATTACAACGTTAAATTAGGCACGACTTTTGAATTGGATTTTTGGGGTAAATTACGTAGAGCCCAAGAATCAGCAAGAGCGCAAGCTTTGGCTTCAAGGTTCGCAAAAGAAACGGTCGATTTGTCACTTAAAAGTCTAATCACTGGCGACTATTTATTGCTTCGAAGTTTGGATTCGCAAATTGAATTATCTAAATCTAGCATGCAAATTCGTGAGGATAGCTTGGCTTTGACCAAGAGGCGTTTGGAAGGTGGCGTTTCTTCAGCTCTCGATGTACATCAAGCTGAAGCTGCCTTCACCAACTTGAAGGCGCAGCTAGCTGACCTAATTCGTCAACGCGCTGTCATCGAGCATCAATTAGCCATTTTGACTGGTGATTTAGATTTAAAAATAGGGGCAGGTGATATTCATTCACTTCCTATCCCACCAGTGCCACCGGTGGGTTTGCCTTCTACATTGCTAGAAGCACGACCTGATGTGCGGCAGGCTGAACAAAATCTCATTGCTGCGAATGCGCGAATTGGGGTTGCAAAAGCTGCTTTATTCCCAACCATTTCCCTGACTGCTGGATTGGGTGGAGAAAGTAAAGATTTGGGCGAAGTGTTAAAGTCCGCAGCGAGAATTTGGAACGGCGGATTGAGTTTGAATCTACCGGTATTTGACTCTGGTCGTTTAAATTCAAAAGTCGATCAGGCGACAGCGGAGCAAAAGCAATTATTGGCTAGCTATGAACGCGCAGTTCAACATGCGTTTGAAGAGGTGAACGATGCTTTGGTGAATGTGCGTCAAAATACAGAGCGTGAAAATGCACTTAATTTAAGTCAACAGTCTTCAAGTAATGCATTAGAAATTGCGAACAGTCGATACAAATCTGGCTATACGGGCTACTTAGAGGTCTTAGATGCACAGCGAGTCTTCAATGATGCTTCATTAGCCTACATACAAAGTCGCCAAGCTAGGTTGGCCTCCACAGTTGAGCTTTTCAAAGCTTTGGGTGGGGGCTGGGCAACCACAGACCCTAACTAGCTTTATTTCAATGTAAAGCTAATATGTTTTCGCTTTAACACCTGTTTGATTTTTAGGTACATGATTGAGGATGATAAAAAAAGCGTAATCGTGTTGGCGAAAATAATTGGCATACTGTGAATGAGCAATCCATAAAAAAACCAGAGCGCGACGCCTGTTGTAAATAAGCTGTACATTGTCAATGAAATGCCATCTAGATTGCGTGTTTTCCATGATTGATAGGCTTGTGGTGCAAAAGCAATAGTGGTTAGAAATGCAGCGCAATAGCCAATAATGTCAGTCAAATTTTGAGGCATGTGTTTTTGTCTGCTTTTTGATTAAGTCTTGATTAGATCATAGCCTTATTTTTTTGGTCAAACAAATCCTCTTTCCTTCTAGCGTTTAGCTTGACGTGATAAAATTTACTTATTAAATCTATAAAAAGATAATTATAAAAATGACAGTTCGTACTAGATTTGCCCCCAGTCCTACTGGATTCCTGCATATTGGCGGGGCTAGAACCGCTTTATTCTCATGGGCTTATGCCCGTAAATTCAAAGGCCAGTTTATTTTGCGCATCGAAGATACCGATGTTGCACGCTCTACACCTGAAGCTGTTCAAGCAATCTTAGACGGCATGTCTTGGCTTGGACTTGATTGGAATGAAGGGCCGTTCTATCAAATGCAGCGTATGGATAGATATAAAGAAATTATTCAAAAGATGTTGACTGAAGGCCATGCTTATTTGTGTTACTCGAGCAAAGAAGAGTTGGATGCTTTGCGTGAGCGTCAAATGCAAGATGGCATAAAACCTCGCTATGATGGTCGATGGAGACCTGAAGATGGGAAAGTATTTCCAGAAGTGCCTGTGGGTGTTCAACCGGTTATTCGCTTTAAAAACCCTAAAGCAGGATTGGTGGAGTGGGATGATCTAGTTAAAGGGCATATCGCCATTTCCAATGAAGAGTTGGACGATTTGATTATTGCCCGCGGTGACGGTACGCCAACCTATAACTTCTGCGTAGTCGTCGACGACTGGGAAATGGGTATTACACAGGTGATTCGCGGTGATGATCACGTGAATAACACACCGCGTCAAATCAATATGCTTAAAGCCCTTGGCGCAACCATTCCTCAGTATGCGCATTTGTCGATGATTTTAGGCGATGATGGCCAAAAGTTATCAAAACGTCACGGCGCTGTTAGTGTGATGCAGTATAACGAAGATGGCTACCTACCAGAAGCGATCTTGAATTACTTGGCTCGTTTGGGCTGGTCACATGGCGATGATGAAATTTTCAATATGAAGCAATTCTGTGAATGGTTTGATTTGGACCATATAACGCCATCAGCAGCGCAATTTAATACCGAAAAGTTAAATTGGATTAACGCGCATTACATCAAGCAAGCAGACTTGAATGCATTGGCAATAGACATTAATAAGCGTCTTATGGCTAAAGCCATTAAAACAGACGGCGGGCCTGCTTTGAATGGGGTAATTAGTCTATATCGTGATCGTGCCAATACGCTAAATGATCTTGCTACGAGCATCGAGTATTTTTATAGCCAGCCAATAGCTGATGCTGCAGCTGTTGAGAAGCATTTACCAAATGAAATTTTACCCATCATTAAAACGATGCTTGCAGAGTTATCTTCAACGGACTGGACTGCTGAAGCCATTCATGGTGTGATTGAGCAAACTGTCCTTAAGAACGCATTGAAGTTTCCAAAAGTCGCTATGCCGCTTCGCGTAATGGTCACTGGCGGCGCTCAATCTCCAAGTATTGATGCGGTCATGCAATTGTTGGGCAAAGAAGAGACCTTGAAACGCATGTCAGTATTTTGCGCTTAAACATATTTCAATTCATACAGAACGAACGGCATATACTTAGAGTCTTAAAGTGAAGTTGGCGATATAAATTTATTACTTAGAAAAAGGTGAAATCATGAATCCTAAAGGGCAGCTATTACAAGACCCATTTTTGAATGCTTTACGTAAGGAACATGTACCAGTCTCCATTTATCTCGTAAATGGTATTAAGCTGCAAGGCCAAGTCGACTCATTTGATCAGTACGTTATTTTATTAAAAAATACTGTCACACAAATGGTCTATAAACACGCGATCTCTACCATCGTTCCAGGGCGCGCTGTGAATATTCAAAGCGGTATGGATGAAGAGTAATCTTTTTGTTTTTTGACTTCGTATTGGATGATTTTTGCAATGATGTCGTGCCGTAATGCTTGATCGTCCGGAAGGTAGCGGCGATGCTATATTGGTGAGTATTGATTTTGGCGAGATAGGCTATGAAGAAAGCCTTGAAGAGCTAAAGCAACTAGCAATTAGTGCGGGCATTAAAATTCGTGGGGTGCTTGAAGGCAACCGCGATAGGCCAGATGCAAAGTATTTTATTGGCTCCGGCAAAGCCGAAGAGCTATCTGAGATGGTTAAGGCCACTGAGTCACGCGCTGTTGTTTTTAATCATGATCTAAGTCCTTCCCAACAGCGAAATTTAGAACGCCTGCTTGATTCACGTGTCGCAGACCGTACAGGGCTAATACTCGATATTTTTGCACAACGTGCTAAAAGCCATGAGGGTAAGCTACAGGTCGAACTTGCCCAACTTGAGCATCTTTCTACTCGACTAATCCGCGGTTGGACTCACCTGGAGCGGCAAAAAGGCGGTATTGGTGTGCGCGGGGGGCCTGGTGAAACCCAGCTTGAGCTAGACAGGCGTATGCTACGCATTCGCGTTAAGCAACTTCGAGAAAAACTTCTTAAGTTAAAACAGCAGCGTGGCATGCAACGCCGTTCACGCAAGCGTTCTCAAGTGATGTCGATTTCTTTGGTTGGCTATACCAACGCTGGGAAATCGACCTTATTTAATCGACTAACCCAATCCAAAGTGCTTGCGGCTGATCAGTTATTCGCCACTTTAGATACCACATCCCGAAGGCTCTATATTCCTGAAGCAGGCCCTATGGTGATTTCTGATACGGTTGGCTTCATTAAGCACTTGCCGCACGCTCTGGTTGAGGCCTTTAGTGCGACACTCGAAGAATCAGTACAAGCTGATTTACTTCTTCATATTGTCGATACAGCAAGCACTAATCGTGACGAACAAATTACGCAAGTCAATAAGGTGCTATCCGAAATTGGCGCGCAAGAGGTGTCACAGATATTGGTGATGAATCAAATTGATCGAGTAGGGTTGGAGGCGGGCTTAGAGCGCGATGAATATGGTAGAATTTGCAAAATACTAATTTCAGCTAAAACTGGTGATGGATTGCAATATTTAGAGCAAGCCCTAAAAGAACACCAGCAAAGGCTATATGAATATCGCACCTCAGAAGCTGCGTATATTTAATTTATTGATTCAATGGAGTTTTAAATGGCAAATGATCCTGGCTGGGGCAATCGGAACAATGAAGGTCCGCCTGATTTAGATGAGGTGATGCGGCAGTTTAACCGGAAAGTTAAGGCGCTCTTTGGTAAAAAGAATGAGCCTAGTGGCTCGCCAGAAAATAAGCCAGCTATCGCGATTCTGCCCATTCTAGGTTTAATTTTATTGGTATGGATTGCCACTGGCTTCTATATCGTGGATCAGGGATCACGAGGCGTTGTTCTTCGCTTTGGTAAGCACGTTGAAACGACGTTGCCCGGACCGCGTTGGCACATGCCGTTCCCCGTTGAATCTGTGACAGTTGTGAATATGGAACAGGTTCGCACGGTTGAAATTGGTTATCGGTCTGCGGAAGGTGGTGCAGGTCGCAGTAAAGAGTTGCATGAGTCTTTAATGCTCACGGATGATGAGAATATTATTGATTTACAGTTTGCCGTTCAATACAACTTAAAGAGTGTTGAAGATGCGTTGTTTAATAACCGTAGCGCAGAAGAGGCAATGCGAGGCATTGCTGAAACAGCAATTCGTGAAGTGGTTGGAAAAAGTAAGTTAGATTTTGCTTTGTATGAGGGTCGCGATGAAGTTGCAATTAATACTAAAAAACTTATGCAAGAAGTATTAGATCGTTATAAGACTGGTATTAATGTGGTAAGTGTAACAATGCAAAATGCGCAACCACCCGAGCAAGTTCAAGCAGCTTTTGAAGACGCAGTTAAGGCGAAGCAAGATTTAGAGCGTCAAAAAAATGAAGGCCAGGCCTATGCGAACGACGTAATTCCTAAAGCACGAGGAACTTCTTCGAGGCTTTTACAGGAAGCGTCAGGCTACCAAATGCGCGTGGAAAACGAGGCGCAAGGTAATGTGAGTCGTTTTAATCAAATTTTAGCCCAATACCAACACGCGCCAGAAGTGACGCGTCAGCGTATGTATCTGGATGCTCAAGAGCAGATTATGTCTAATGTCAGCAAAGTTATTGTTGATCAAAAGAATGGCAATAGTCTCCTTTACTTGCCTTTAGACAAATTAATTTCCGCTACTGGTGCCAATGCTCCTGCGGTCCCTCCGGCAACAAACGTCCAGCCATCTGCCCCTTTAGCACCAACTGTTGATGTAAATTCAGATTCACGAGCACGTGATACCTCACGAAGCCGTGATCGTGATAGCCGATAAAAGTGAAGGATTGAGATGAAAAATATAGGTTTAGTCATGATCGGTTTGTTGCTGGCAATTGTCATTATCAGTGCATCCTTGTTTACTGTTGACCAGCGTGAATATGCTTTAGTTAAGCGTTTAGGTGAAGTTGTCGCCATTGAAAAAACCCCTGGTTTGTATTTCAAGATGCCTTTTGTTGAGAATGTGGTTTATTTCGACAATCGCATTTTGACGCTCAACTGGGAAGAGCCGGACCGCTTCATCACGAGTGAAAAGAAAAATGTCTTGGTGGACTCTTTCGTTAAGTGGCGCATTATCGACCCCCAAAAGTATTACGTTTCTGTCAAAGGCGATGAGGTGCAAGCAGAGCGTCGTTTATCTCAAACAGTAAATGATGGCCTAAGGGCTGAATTTGGTAAACGTACCATCCATGACGTGGTGTCAGGTGAGCGAGGTCAAATTATGGAAATCCTCCGTCAACGTGCTGACCGTGATTCACGTCAAATTGGCATTCAAGTATTGGATGTCCGTATTAAACGTGTTGACTTACCTGAGAACGTGAGCAATTCCGTTTACGATCGCATGGAGGCAGAGCGGAAGGGCGTTGCTAATCAGTTGCGTTCCGAAGGCTCGGCCGCGGCAGAAAAAATACGTGCCGATGCGGACAGACAGCGTGAAGTGATTGTCGCTGAGGCATTTAAAGAAGCCCAGCGCGTCAAGGGCGAGGGAGATGCAACTGCCGCTGGGATATATTCAGCAGCCTATGGTAAAAATCCTGAGTTTTATGCCTTTTATCGTAGCTTAGAAGCCTATCGCAATAGCTTTAAGAGCAAGAGTGATGTGATGGTGCTTGAGCCTAGTTCAGACTTTTTAAAATACATGCGCAACTCTGGCGCTAAACGTTAATTGATTTGAGTTTTTATGCGTAATTGGCTACTACCTGAATATATCGAAGATGTGCTGCCTGCTAAAGCCATGCAGATTGAGTCTTTGCGTAGATCACTGCTTGATCTCTTAGACGTAAATGGTTATCAGCTTGTCATTCCACCCATGCTGGAATACTTGGAGTCTTTAATCACCGGCGTGGCCCATGATTTAGATTTAGCAACATTTAAGGTGGTTGATCAATTAACGGGTAGGCTGATGGGAATTCGCGCAGACATCACTCCTCAAGCAGCGCGTATTGATGCCCATATGCTTAACAATCAGGGGGTTACCCGACTTTGTTATGCTGGCAGTGTATTAAGAACCACCCCTGATGGTTTGGCGCATACACGTCAACCTATGCAATTAGGAGCCGAGTTGTTCGGTCACTCAGGGATTGAAGCTGATATTGAAATCCAAAGGTTGATGGTTAAAACCTTACAAGCTGCCGGGGTTGAAGCATTACAAATTGACTTTAGTCATGTCGGCATATTCGACAGTCTAATAAGTCAGGCAAAAGGTAGCGAGTCATTAAAACAATCGATATATCAAGCACTTCAAAGTAAGGATCAAACTGAAATAATAGCGCTTACCAAAGATTTTGATGCAAGCAATTGTAAAGCATTATGTCGCTTGACTGAGTTAAATGGTGATGCGGATGTCTTAGACGCTGCGGCAAAGGACTTACCAAAAACCCCCGAAATCACTAAAGCATTAAATGACCTGAAGCAAGTCGCATCAGAACTCGCAGACTTGGGAGTAGGGTTAAGTTTCGATTTAGCCGAGCTTCGTGGCTATCACTACCATAGTGGCATGGTGTTTGCTGCATATGCTCAAGGCTGTTCAGGTCCATTAGCATACGGTGGAAGATATGACGAGGTTGGGCGCGCCTTTGGTCGTTCTCGCGCAGCAACAGGTTTTAGCTTGGACTTGCGTGGCTTGATTAAGGCGATTCCTCCGCGAACTGTAAAAAAAGGCATTCTTGCGCCTTATGGAAAAGAAGTATCCTTGTTAAATAAAATCAATTCATTGAGAGCGTCTGGTGAGAAAGTGGTTCAAGAGCTTCCGGGCCACGAGGCATACAAACAAGAACTTAATTGTGATAGAAAATTAGTCCATCAAGCAGGTCAGTGGCAAGTCATTGCCCTATAAGTATTGGCCTATCAGAGCAATAAAAGATATAAGCAGTAGAAAATTAAAAAAGCACTTGAATATTACTAGGTAAATTATGGCTAAAAATGTTGTTGTTATCGGCACACAGTGGGGCGATGAAGGTAAGGGTAAAATCGTTGATTGGTTAACTGACCATGCTCAAGGTGTAGTCCGCTTCCAAGGGGGTCATAATGCTGGACATACATTGGTTGTTGGACAAGGTGATGCGCAGCGCATATACAAACTTAACTTAGTGCCATCAGGCATTGTTCGCAACGGTGTGAATTGCTACATTGGCAACGGCGTTGTGTTAGATGCTGGTCATTTACTAAAGGAAATTAAAGAGCTCGAAGATGGTGGTTTGGAAGTTAAAAATCGACTAAAGGTAAGTCCCGGTTGCCCATTAATTTTAGATTATCACGTTAGACTTGATGTCGCACGCGAACTAAAACGTGGCAATGATAAGAAGATTGGCACAACAGGGAAGGGCATAGGCCCAACCTATGAAGATAAAGTGGCTAGGCGCGCTTTACGACTTTACGATCTTTTCTATCCAGAGCAATTTTCTGAAAAACTACGAGACGTCCTGGATTATCACAATTTTGTGCTTACAAAGTACCTAGGTGCAGAAGCTGTAGACTTCAATCAACAATTAGATTCCGCATTAGATAAAGCTGAACATATCAAACCCATGATTGCAGACATCTCTGCCGCTTTATATGAAGCAAACAAAGCGGGTCAGAATTTATTGTTTGAAGGTGCGCAAGGTACATTACTAGATGTTGATCACGGAACATACCCATATGTCACCTCTAGCAATTGTGTATCTGGTCAAGCATCAGCAGGCACGGGTGTTGGGCCAAGCATGTTGCATTACGTATTAGGAATTACCAAAGCCTACACAACGCGCGTCGGGGGCGGACCATTCCCAAGTGAGTTAGATATTGATTCTGTCGGTGAACCCGGCACGCAAATGTCAGTGAAAGGCCAAGAAATTGGCACTGTGACTAAACGTAAACGTCGGTGTGGTTGGTTTGATGCGGCTGCATTACGTCGTTCTGCACGCATCAATGGCTTGTCTGGCTTGTGTATTACTAAGCTGGATGTACTTGATGGTATCCCTGAACTTCAAATCTGTACAGGCTACCATTTAGATGGCAAAATCGTTGATATGTTGCCTGTAGGCGCAGATGATGTCGCGCGATGCAAACCAATATATGAAACATTACCGGGTTGGACAGAAAATACCTTCGGGGTGAATCGCTGGGAAGATCTGCCACTTAATGCGCGCAATTACTTAAAGCGGTTAGAAATCTTATGCGAAGTGCCTGTTGATATTGTTTCAACAGGCCCAGAGCGCGATGAAACCATCGTACTGCGCCATCCATTCGGGCTGTAATGAAACCTGTTGAAAAACAGCGCATGGCCTGGGCCTTGACCGGATCAGGTCATTATTTGCGCGAATGTATTGATATTTTCAACAAGCTAGATGATGTTGATTTATTTCTTAGCAAAGCCGCTGCTGAAATTCTTCAGCAATATGGATACAAACATAAGATTGGCAAGGTCTATCAAGATAAAACAGCAAGTTCTGTCCCTGTGGAGTTGTTTTATCAACGGACTTATCATACGGTGGTGATTGCGCCGACAACCTCGAATACCGTTGCTAAAATGGTATGTGGCATTTCAGATAACTTAGTGACTAATATTTTTGCTCAAGCCGGAAAATGTCGCGTTCCAAGTATAGTATTCGCTTGTGATACCGAAGAAGAAATTGAGTCAGAGGCGCCTCGAGAAAATATGGTGAAGATTTATCCCCGCCGTATCGACCTAGAGAATACGGCAAAGCTTAAATTATTCGAACAAACAACCGTGGTCGAGGATATGCAACAGCTCGATAACTCCATTCAGGCTAGACTAGCATGTCTGAAAGCCTCCTCTTTTTAACAGGAAAACTGGCTGAAAAAAGCTTGCATCAAGTTTTAGCAAGCATGGAGCCAGCCCCTTTCAAGTATCGCATTACACAGATTGGCGTATCGGTCGCAGCCCTTATGACGCCAGAGCTCATTGCGCGGCGTTTACCTAATGTTGGCGACGCGAATAAGATAATTGTGCCCGGCTTATGTTGTGGCGATCTAACGATGCTCGAAGACAAGTACGGCGTCCCGGTCGCTCGCGGACCAATTGACTTAAAGGATTTGCCAGAATATTTTGGACACGGTGGCAAATTGCCAGACTTATCCCACTATGACGTCAATATTTTTGCCGAAATCGTTGATGCACCTCAATTGGCTATCGAAGATATTTTGGCGCGCGCGCAGCATTTTAGAGCACAGGGTGCAAATGTCATTGATTTAGGTTGTTTGCCAAATACACCTTTTCCTCATCTAGCTGAATCCATTAAAACGCTTAAAGAAGCTGGCTTTAAAGTGAGCGTGGATTCATTAAATGCTGATGACTTATTGTTGGCTGGTAAATGTGGCGCTGATTATTTGCTGAGCCTTACTGAAAATAGCTTGTGGATAGCAAAAGAAGTGGATGCAATTCCAATTTTAATTCCTGCACGGCCTGGAAGCTTGCCTTCTTTATACCGAGCAATTGAGGGGATGCTGAAAATCGGAAAGCCATTTTTAGCAGATGCAATTCTCGATCCCATTCCATTTGGGTTCACGGAATCTATTGTGCGTTATCAAAAGCTACGTAGGCGTTATCCAGAAATTCAAATCATGATGGGTGTTGGAAATATTACTGAGCTTACCGATGCTGATACTACTGGTATTAACGCCATTTTGTTTGGGATTATCACCGAGCTGAAGATCAACGCAGTTCTAGCGACATCCGTCAGTCCACATGCAATTAATGCTGTTGCGGAAGCCGATCTGGCAAGACGAATGATGTTTGCTTCCAGAGAAGAAAATCGCTTACCAAGGGATTTCAGTGCTGGTTTATTGGGTTTGCATGATCGAAGGCCATTTACTTATAGCGCTGAAGAAATCGCTGAATTTTCAGCACAAATTAAAGATCCAAGTTTCAGAATCCAGGTGAGTAAAGAGGGTCTGCATATCTACAACCGCGATGGTTTGTTTAGCGATGTTGATCCATTTAAGCTATATCCGTATTTGCAAGTTGAAGCTGATGGATCTCATGCGTTCTACCTTGGAGTCGAATTAGCGAGAGCGCAAATAGCTTGGCAGCTAAAAAAACGCTACACGCAAGACGAGGAGCTGGAATGGGGCGTTAATACCTTAAAAAGTAACCAAGAGGGTAAAACAGCTCACCGCGAAGCTTCCATGAAAGAAAAAAAACAAAAGTCATGATTGCTTCCGATAAAACCTCAGAAAAGATCAATGAGATTATTTTAATTACCGAGTGCGCTAACGGCACACCACATATCGCCCCATTTGGTGTGCGTGAACGGAATGGTTTTATATTAATTGCTCCTTTTAAACCCTCTATCAGCCTGGATAATTTATTGAGGGAGCGAATTGCAACTATCAACACGACAGACGATGTAAGAGTTTTCGCAGGCGCATTAACAGGGCGTCGCGATTGGTTGGTTGAGCGTTCTGGTGAAGCCCTCGTCCTTGAATCCGCCCTCAGTTACAAAGTGATCAATTTAGAAAAAATGGAGGAGGATGAGCAGCGTCCTAAACTCTACTTTAAGGTCATTCAAGAAGAAACTCTTAAATCTTTTCAAGGTTATAACCGAGCACAAGCCGCAGTTGTTGATTTGTGCGTATTAGTAAGCCGTTTGCATCTCTTGCCGATTGATAAAATCATTTCCGAAATGGAATATCTTCGCATTGCCATTGAAAAAACGGCAGGGGATAACGAGTTGGAAGCCTGGGAATGGTTGGTTGAAGCGGTAGATAACCATTGTGCTCAATTTTGCGGAGACAATTTTGCATAACCTTTCATCCCCTATCAAGATGCTAGCTAGCGTTAGAAGCCTCAAGGAGGCGCTCCTTGTGCTTGATGCTGGTGTTGATATGATTGATTTAAAAAACCCCATGGGCGGAGCCTTGGGAGCACTTGATCAAGGGTTAGTGAAGGACATTGTTCATGCAATCAATCATCGCAATCTAGTAAGTGCGACTATCGGCGATTTACCTATGCAGCCAAAATTAATATTTGATGCAACTGAATCTATGTTGGGCCTAGGGGTTGATATTGTGAAAATTGGTCTTTTTGGACAATCATCACATGTTGAGTGTTTGACTGCGTTAAAACCCCTAGCTGCTAACAATAAGCTTATCGCTGTTATGTTCGCCGACGATTTACCTAATTTAGATTTATTGCCACTTGTTGCAGAGATGGGCTTTTACGGCGCAATGTTAGATACCGCCGATAAGAATGGCGGTGATTTACTGAATCATATGAATATCAATGAGTTGGCTAAATTTATAAACTGGGCGACAGGCCTAAGGCTTCAAACAGGATTGGCAGGTTCAATTGGTGAAATACATCTTAATATGCTAACTACCCTTAAGCCGACCTATCTAGGTTTTCGTGGTGCACTTTGTGAACAATCGCAAAGAACATTAGATTTGGATATCACTAAAATTAATCGCATCAGAAGCATGCTGCATTAAAACAAGGCGCAATCGATGTAAAACCGCTTGTAAATAACTTTTAATATGCTTTAATTAAGGCCTTCTTTTAGACGGTACTTCTTGTGCGAGAGATATGACTGATAGCAGTAAAAAAAATGTAGATTTGATGATTGATGCACGTTGGGTCATTCCTGTTGTCCCTCAAAATCAAGTCCTTGAGAATACTTCGGTAGTTATTCATCAAGGCAATATTGTTGACATTGCCCCGACAGCAATAGCTAGGTCAAGTTATGACGCCACCAAGATTGTTGCGCTTCATGACCATGTGCTAACTCCCGGTCTAATCAATCTCCACGCCCATGCGGGGATGACCCTGATGCGCGGCTTGGCTGACGATTTGGCATTGATGCCTTGGTTGCAAAATCATATTTGGCCTGCCGAGCAACAAATCGTATCCGAAAAGTTTGTGCGTGATAGTGCCTTGTTTGGATGCGCTGAAATGTTGGCGGGTGGCGTCACTTGTTTTAATGATATGTATTTTCATCCCCAAGCAACGGCAGAAGCTGCTCTTCAGGCGGGGATGCGCGTTCAGCTTGGTTTGGTTGTTTTAGAGTTCCCTACGAATTATGCCAATAATGCTGATGATTATATTGAAAAGGGGTTGCTCTTTCGTGATGCTTGGCGAGGCAATCCATTGTTATCAGCAAGTTTGGCGCCTCATGCGCCATATACCGTTGAAGATACGACCTTTGAAAAAATTATCACTTATGCTGAGCAACTTAACCTAGGAATTCATACCCATTTACATGAAACCAAAGCTGAAATTGCTCAGAGTATTGAAAAATACGGCGTGCGCCCAATTAAACGGATGGCGAATTTAGGTCTTTTAGGTCCAGGTCTGATTGCTGCGCACTGCGTTCAAATCAATGATGAAGATATAGATTTGTTAAGTGCATATGGCTGTCATGTTGCACATTGCCCAAGCTCAAATGCAAAGCTGGCAAGCGGTATTGCACCTATCAACAACTTATTTAATGCTGGTGTTAATGTTGGATTAGGAAGCGATGGTGCCGCGAGCAACAATAGGCAAGATATGTTTGCTGAGATGCGGATGAGCGCTCTATTGGCCAAGGCAATTTCAGAAGATGCCACCAGTATTCCTGCAGAACAGGCATTAGCGATGGCAACTATTAATAGTGCTAGAGCATTAGGTCTGGATAATCAAGTCGGCTCAATTGAAGTCGGAAAGTTTGCCGACTTAACTGCAGTAAGGATTTCGGATGTCGAAACTTTACCTTGCTTTGACCCTCTATCTCATCTGATCTATGCATGCGGTCGTGAACATGTGAGTCATGTTTGGGTTGCTGGAGATTTGCGTTTTGAACGCTCCTCCCAATTAGCAGGACTTTACGCGAACATTGAACCTAATGAACTAAAGGAAATTGTATTGTTATGGCAATCGAAATTAAATCAACACAAGGCGTAAATGTAGATCCTGCAGAGCTTGAAAAGTTTGCGAGCCTTGCACATCGATGGTGGGACAAAACCAGCGAATTTAAACCCCTGCATGCGATAAATCCCTTACGTTTAAAATTTATTGATGACCTTGTTAACTTACAAGGCAAATGTGTTTTAGATGTTGGTTGCGGCGGGGGGATTCTTTCAGAAGCTATGGCTGAGAGGGGCGCAAGGGTCACAGGAATAGATTTAGGTGAAAAGGCACTTAACGTCGCCAAACTTCATCAGTTAGAATCGGGGTCTAATGTCAGCTACCGTTTAATCTCAGTAGAGGACTTAGCCAATGAAGTTCCTACGACCTTTGATGTGGTCACTTGTATGGAAATGCTTGAGCATGTTCCTGACCCAGCAGCAGTGGTTCGCGCATGCTCACAATTGGTTAAGCCAGGGGGCACAGTGTTCTTCTCTACCATCAACAGAAATCCAAAAGCCTACCTATTTGCAGTAATTGGCGCTGAATATTTGCTCAATATGCTTCCAAAGGGAACCCATGAGTATCAAAAGTTTATTAAGCCCTCAGAGTTGTCTTCATGGGCAAGGATAGCTGGCCTGAATATTGATGGAATCAAGGGAATGTCGTATAACCCACTGAGTGATCATTATTCATTAGGTGATGATGTTTCAGTCAATTATCTTATTCATACAGTTAAGCCACAACTATGATTTTATTCGATCTTGATGGCACGCTTGTCGACACAGCCCCTGACTTAGCTTACGCACTTAATTTGCAACGTGAACGTCACGGATTAGAAAAATTAACTCCCGATATTATTCGCCCTTATGCTTCACACGGATCGGTGGGCTTATTAAGCATAGGTTTCGATTTGCGGCCTGAGGATGAAGCTTTCGGTAAGATGCAGGCTGAGTACTTAAATTTTTACAATCAAGTCTTTACGCGCTCTCCAGTATTTTTTGAAGGTATCGCTGATCTGCTTTTGGCTTTACATCATCAAGATATTAAATGGGGCGTCGTGACTAATAAACCTAGACGCTTCGCAGCACCCTTGCTCGAATCAATTCAATTGCCGACACCAATGACTTGTTTAATTTGCGGAGATGATGCGCCACGCCCTAAGCCAGCCCCAGATACTCTGCTTTTAGCCTGTGCGCAGAGTGCAGTGAAGCCAGAGGAGTGTTTTTATGTTGGTGATGCTGCGCGCGATATTGAGGCTGGCAATGCCGCTGGCATGAAGACAGTAGTTGCTTTATATGGTTACATTGATTCTACTGACGAGCCAATGCGCTGGGGCGCAGATTTTTTGATTAAGCATCCTACAGACTTAATGCCGTTAATTACAATCGGCGCTTAATCAAAGCTTTCTATAAGAGATTTTTTAAGGTCGCGAATGGTTTCCTCATTTAATTTAGAACCATTTTTTCCTGAAATTAAAAACACATCCTCGGCGCGCTTCCCTAAAGTATTAATCTTTGCGGTTTGAATTTGTACCTTATTGATCAAAAAAGCATGTGCAATGATTGAGAGCAACCCGGGTCTATCGCCTGCAACAATCTCCAGTTTGTGACTGTTGCTATCAGAGAGACTTTCTATCAGAACATTTGATGTAATCGGCATATGTTTGACTTGTCTGCTGAGTCTGCCTTTTAATGGCGTTAAAGATGGCAACTTGCTTGTTAAAGAATTAGCTAACTCAAATTCAATAAAACTCAATAAATCACGGTAACTTACAGATTTATCACTCTGATCTGAAACAAGAAAACTATCTAAAGCATAGGCGTGATTAGTGGTGTGAATTTTTGCTTCTAAAATGTTATAGCCAATCCGTTCGAAGAAACTACAAATGCATCTAAACAAATCATCTCTATCTTCGGTATAGATCATCACTTGGATGCCATCCCCTGCAGGACTCAGTCTAGCTCTCACAATCGGCTTTTTTGAATTGACGTGGGCTAAAAGTAATCGACTATGCCAAGCAATTTCTTGGCTTGTATGCTTAAGAAAATACTGTTGTCCGAGACTTTCCCATAGGGGCTGGTATGAGTGATCCAAAATACCATAATGGCTTAGTGTCGATTGTGCTTCAGCCTTCCTTGTGATGAGCTCATCTAAGGTGCCCCCAGCATTGCCTGTTAATAGACGTTGTGATTTTAGAAATAAAGTTTCAAGTAACTTAGCTTTCCATGCATTCCAAACTTTTGGGCTTGTGCCGCAAATATCTGCAACAGTGAGCAGGTAAAGCGCCATCAAATAGCGTTCATTTTTCATAAGCAATGAAAAATCTTCAATCACCTTCGGATTAGATAGATCTGATTTTTGCGCGGTGCTAGACATAGTTAAATGTAAGCCAACTAACCATGCAACTAAATGGCCATCTTGTTTGCTTAATCGATGTTGCTTACAAAAAAGTTTTGCATCAGAAGTGCCTAGCTGCGAGTGATCTCCACCACGACCCTTGGCAATATCATGAAACATTGCTCCCAGGTATAACAAATGCGGAGACTCAAAAGTTGCAAAAAGCTTGCTGCATAATGGAAACTCATGTTTTAAATCGTTGATTGAAAATCGCTCTAAATTTCCTAGCACATTAAGAATGTGCTCATCGACGGTGTATACATGAAACAAGTCATGTTGCATCTGGCCAACAATACGACCAAAGGCCGGAATATAATTTCCTAATATCCCATACCGATTCATTCCTCTTAGCGCTTCGGTCACCCCATTGGGTTGTTTGAGTATCTCTATAAACATTTCTTTATTTTTAGCATCGTGCCTAAAGTCTCGATTAACTAAGTTTTTTACGCGCTGCAAAGTGCGAAGTAGGCTCGCGCTGATGCCCCTCAATTCAGGATGTTGTTGAAGCAATAAAAATATTTCAAAAATACAACTGGGATTACGTTGAAGCAGGGTGTTTGATTTTGCGCTTAAAAGGCCGTTGTAAGATTCGAATCTTGCGTTGATAGGCTTGATTTCCAGAGCTTCTGGCAAAGCTAACTCTTTTAGCAACTTGAGCAAAATTTCATTAAACAAGCTGACAGCTTTTGCGCTTTTATAATAATCCCGCATCAGTTGCTCGCTTGCGCGATTATTTTTGGTGTTAATAAAGCCTAGGTCTTGAGCTAATTCATTTTGTAAATCAAAAATCAACCTATCTTCTCTTCGCTTTGCCATGTAATGCAGACGAATTCGAAGCATTTGGAGGTGCTGCTCATGTTTGGAAATTTTTCTAAGCTCACTTAGGCTAATGAGGCCTTCTTTTGCTAGTGCTTTCCAGTCGCCACCGAGATTTAAACTTCTTAGAACCCATAGCACCACTTGTAAATCTCTAAGCCCACCTGGACTTTCTTTGATGTTAGGCTCTAAGTTGTAGGCTGTGTCATTAAAACGCGCATAACGTTGTTCTTGCTCATGAACTTTTGCTTTGTAGAATGCCCCGACATCCATTGCATCAGATATTTGCATTTGAAAATCCTTAAATAAAGCTGGATTTCCAATAACTAGGCGAGATTCAAGCAGATTCGTCTGGACGGTGACATCTTTTTGAGCTTCGATGATACATTCTTCCAGATTGCGAACGCTGTGACCAACCGCCAAACCAATGTCCCAAAACAATCCAATTACATTTTCTATCCGCTCATTTAGGTTTTTTTCTACTGAGTTAGGCAATAGAATCAACAAATCAACATCGGAATAAGGAAAGATTTCACCGCGTCCGTAACCCCCTACAGCTACTAGACTGACTGATTGACTTAGCTCGAATTGTTGCCAGACTTGTTGTAAAACATCATCAACGAGTTTCGATTGTTGTTTGAGTAATTT
The DNA here is from genome assembly GCA_903953055.1 of uncultured Methylophilaceae bacterium. Taxonomy (GTDB): domain Bacteria; phylum Pseudomonadota; class Gammaproteobacteria; order Burkholderiales; family Methylophilaceae; genus Methylopumilus_A. The sequence goes on along the minus strand of CAJBIA010000114.1, from coordinate 50,075 downwards.
TCTTGTATTTTTATGATGAAAAAAATTTTCACGCAACATCAATTGCGCTTGTTTAAGTTTCTCACGCCAAATCCTGGCATGACTTTCTTCGTGTGTTTTTATTTGATTAATTTGCATGAAGCTTGATTAAGCCATGATTAAACTGGGTGACTGAGGTGAACCCTCCGAGAGCGTTAATACTTCATAACCTGTTGGAGTTACTAAAACAGTATGTTCAAATTGCGCGGAGAGGCTGTGATCTTTTGTCACAACAGTCCAACCATCACCCAACTGTTTAATAAAGCGTTTTCCGGCATTTATCATAGGTTCGATCGTAAATATCATACCCGTTTGTAATTTAAGGCCAGTCCCAGACTTGCCATAATGAAGCACCTGCGGATCTTCATGGAATTTTTTACCAATCCCATGTCCACAGAACTCTTGTACAACGCTAAAGCCATTTTTTTCTGCATGTGTCTGAATTACGTAACCTATATCACCCAATGTTGACCCAGGTTTGACTATAGAAATGCCTAGCCACATACATTCATAAGTAACTTCACATAGGCGCCTTGCCTGAATGGATGGCTCACCCAAATAAAACATTCGACTTGTATCGCCATGATAACCATCTTTGATGACAGTAATATCGAGATTTACAATATCCCCATTTTTCAGGATTTTCTCACCAGGCACTCCGTGACAAATTTGATGGTTAACTGAAGTGCAAATTGATTTTGGGTAGGGTACATGCCCATGGGGTGCGTAATTAAGCGGGGCAGGGATGGTCTTCTGGATATTAACCATATAATCATGGCACAATTTATCTAACGCACCAGTTGTAACCCCGGGCTTAACATAGGGAGTGATAAAGTCTAATACCTCAGATGCAAGCTTTCCTGCAATCCGCATTTTTTCAATGTCTTGTTCATTTTTAATTGATATTGCCATAATTCCAACTTAAAGCCATTCCGGCTAAGGTTTTCCTTGAGTTTTAAGATGTGCTTATGTTAGCATACTGCACCCGTTTAGCTTGATGTGAATCTGCAAAGCGGTATGGATTAAAGTTGCGCAATACAATATAGGCGCTTTAATTTTTTTATTAATTTCTTAGCTTGGTGAATTTGTTTTTGCAGTTTTGCTTAAACGAGTATTTTAAATACATCATGCTCCCCGTAAAGGGTGTTCGCTTATGCGAATGTTTTTGGGAGTATGTAAGCTATAACCCTTACTGGAGACTTTTATGTCCGTTACAATGCGTGAAATGCTGGAAGCCGGAGTTCACTTCGGCCATCAAACCCGTTACTGGAATCCAAAGATGGCACCGTTCATTTTCGGTGATCGTAACAAAATTCATATCGTTAACTTAGAAAAAACATTACCTTTGTTTGAAGAGGCGCTGAAATATGTGCGTCAAATTTCAGCAAACAAGGGCCGCATTCTGTTCGTTGGTACTAAACGCCAAGCACGTGACATTATGCAAGAAGAAGCGATCCGTTCAAATTGTGCATACGTTAATCATCGCTGGCTAGGTGGCATGTTAACTAACTTTAAAACAGTTAAACAATCTATCAAGCGTTTAACAGACTACGAAACAATGTTGCAAGATGGTAGCTTGGAAAAATTTGGTAAGAAAGAAGCTTTAGGTTACAAGCGTGAAGTTGAGAAGCTTTCACGTTCTATTGGTGGTATTAAAGAAATGGGCGGCTTGCCGGATGCCATTTTTATCATTGACGTTGGTCACGAAAGCGGCGCTGTAACTGAAGCAGCTAAGCTTGGCATCCCAGTGATCGGTGTTGTTGACACAAACAACTCACCGGATGGTATTACTTATATCATTCCTGGTAATGATGATTCAAGCCGTGCAATTCGTTTATACGCACGTGGTATTGCTGATGCAGTTCTTGAAGGCCGCAATCAATTCATCGCAGAGATTGTGAAATCCGCAGAAGAAGAAACAGTTGTTGAAGTTGCCGTAGAGTAATACCCCCACAAAAAAGGGGCTAAGGCCCCTTTTTTATGTCTAATACTTTTGAATGAAGTGGCTTTTAAGTGAATAATCCCTTAAGCCTGAAATATATTTAAGGAGTTTGTAAATGGCTGAAATTACCGCATCAATGGTAAAAGAATTACGTGAGCGCACCGATGCTCCGATGATGGACTGTAAAAAAGCACTATCCGAAGCTGATGGCGATATGACACGTGCTGAAGAAATTCTACGTGTCCGTTTTGGTAACAAAGCTAGCAAGGCTGCTGGTCGTGTAGCTGCCGAAGGCACAGTCGGTGTTAGCATTAGTGCTGATGGCAAAACTGGCGCAATGATAGAAGTTAACTCTGAAACTGATTTCTGTGCAAAAAATGATGACTTTTTAAATTACGTACGTGAGTTAGCTTTGGTCGTTGAAAAAAACAATCCAGCGAATATCGAAGCTGTTGCACTATTGCCAATGAATGGCTCGACTGCAGAGGATCTACGTACACAACTGGTTGGTAAAATTGGTGAAAACATTACGCCACGTCGTTTCGTTCGTCTAGCTGCTCAAGGCAAATTAGCCTCTTACGTACACGGTAGCAAAATAGGAGTTATCGTTGACGTCGTTGGTGGTGATGATGCTTTAGGAAAAGACATTGCAATGCACATTGCCGCTGCAAAACCTAAATCATTAGATGCCAGCGGTGTGGATGCCGCATTGATTGAAGCTGAACGTCGCGTTGCAATTGAAAAAGCAAAAGAAGCTGGTAAGCCGGATGCGATGCTTGAGAAGATTGCTGATGGTACAGTCCAAAAATTCTTGAAAGAAGTAACTCTACTTAGTCAAAACTTTGTTAAAGATGACAAATTAACGATTGAGCAATTGTTGAAATCAAAAGGCGCATCAGTGGCATCATTCACAATGTATACAGTGGGTGAGGGTATTGAAAAAGTCGTAACGGATTTCGCTGCTGAAGTAGCTGCAGCCGCTAAATTATAAAAAATAAATGTGCGGCGGATTTTAAGCCGCACAATGTTGTAAACTCGCAAAACGATGATATTCAAGAGAGATCTTGGCGTCATCGTTTTGCACAACAGAACAGGAGTTTTATACCGTGACTGCTCAAACGCCAAAATATAAACGCATCTTATTGAAGCTTTCTGGCGAGGCCCTCATGGGAGATGATGCCTATGGCATCAACAGATCAACAATCAATCGAATTGTTGGTGAAGTTAAAGAGATTGTTGATTTGGGCGTCGAAGTCGCAGTTGTCATTGGCGGTGGTAATATTTTCCGCGGAGTCGCACCTGCAGCAGAGGGTATGGATAGGGCAACGGCCGATTACATGGGCATGCTTGCTACGGTAATGAATGCCTTAGCACTTCAAGACGCAATGAAGCATATCGGACTGGTCAGCCGCGTACAATCCGCTCTTAATATCGAGCAAGTTGCGGAGCCATATATTCGAGGCAAGGCAATTCGTTATCTAGAAGAAGGGCGTGTTGTCATTTTCGGAGCGGGGACTGGGAATCCTTTTTTCACTACAGACACTGCTGCTGCATTACGTGGCCTTGAAATTAATGCAGATATCGTCATAAAAGCCACTAAAGTTGATGGCATTTATACCGACGACCCAAAAACAAATCCTGATGCAATGCGCTACAACACAGTCACATTTGATGAGGCCATTGCAAAGAATTTAAAAGTCATGGATGCAACAGCCTTAACGCTGTGTCGTGATCAAAATCTTCCAATTTCAGTATTCAGTATTTTAAAAAAAGGCGCTTTAAAGAGCGTTGTAATGGGCGAAGATGAAGGCACAAAGGTTTTATCTTAAAGAATAAGATTATCTAACGTCGCCTGAATTTGAGGCCCATAAAGTTATTAGCAAGGAGATGTAAATGTTAGCCGAAGTTAAATCTAATGCAGAACAAAAAATGCAAAAGTCTATAGATGCCCTTAAGAGCGACTTGGGGAAAGTGCGTACAGGCCGGGCGCACACTGGTTTATTAGACCACGTGATGGTTGAGTATTACGGCTCTATGGTAGCAGTTACCCAAGTGGCCAACGTGACTTTGGGTGACTCACGCACAATTAACGTACAACCCTACGAAAAGTCACTCATAGGTAAAGTTGAGAAAGCTATTCGAGATGCAGATTTAGGACTTAACCCAGCCACTAATGGCGATTTAATTCGTGTCCCTATGCCAATGTTGACTGAGGAGCGCCGCAGAGATTTGATTAAAGTGGTGCGTGGTGAAGGTGAGGCTGCTAAGGTTGCCGTTAGAAATATCCGCCGAGACGCCAATGATGCGTTGAAAAAGCTCATCAAAGATAAAGAGATCAGTGAAGATGATGAGCGCCGCACCCAAGAAGAGATTCAGAAGATAACTGATAAAAATGTGGCAGAAATAGACAAGATGTTACAAGTTAAAGAAACCGACTTGATGGCTGTATAGCCCATTAAATATATGCGGTTATTAATTTCAAAAATGGTGTCTTAATTGGGCATTTTCACTAGCTCTACAACCGCTATTCCAGAGGCGCTTGAAATTCCAAGGCATGTTGCGGTAATCATGGACGGCAATGGTCGATGGGCCAAACAACGTTTTCTACCAAGAGTTGCTGGCCATAAGGTTGGTGTGGAAAATGTACGTAGCATGATTAAGCATAGCGTCAATATTGGAGTGAAATATCTCACTTTATTTGCTTTTAGTAGTGAAAATTGGAGAAGGCCAGCTGAAGAAGTAAGCTTTCTAATGGGTTTATTCATGGAGGCCTTGAAAAAAGAGGTCGCTAAGCTCCACAAGAGCAATGTTCGTTTTGTCATGATTGGTGATCGGACTAAATTTAGCGAGGCGCTGTGTTATGAGATAGCATCTGCTGAGTTATTGACTAAAAGCAACACTGGGCTGACTTTAACAATTGCTGCAAATTATGGAGGTCGCTGGGATTTGCTCCAAGCGATGAATGCAATGCAAAAAGCTAATCCGTCTTTGCTTGGTAACTATAATGAGGAGCACTTAAGTCCATATCTGTCGATGAGCTTTTCCCCTGAGCCTGATTTGTTTATTCGTACTGGCGGTGAAAAACGTATTAGCAACTTTCTACTTTGGCAACTTGCCTATTCAGAGCTCTATTTTACAGATACACTTTGGCCCGATTTTGACGATGAAGCCTTTAAATTAGCCATACAATCTTACCAACAAAGAGAGCGTCGGTTCGGTCGAACCAGTGAACAATTGGTTGCAACTTAAATATGCTTAAGACTCGCCTTATTACTTCCCTAGTTCTATTCATAGTATTTGCTACGGCATTTGTCTATTTACCGCCTTTATATTGGGATCTTTTGATCCTGACTGTAATCTCGATAGGCATATGGGAATGGGCCGGAATGGCTCAATACAATAAGATTGTTTCTTTTTTGTATACCAGCCTGGTGCTCCTTTCAGGATTGTTTTTACTGGTCTATTCACCAGATCTGATGCATATGGTTGTTATCTGGGCCGTCCTTCTAGCAGCTATATTTTGGCTTCTCATTGTTCCAGTTTTGTTAGCATTTAGTCTGCAAGTCAACAATCCAGTGCTCATCGGATTATTAGGATTAATTACCATTGTGCCATTCGGTTTATCAATGATTGCCTTGCGAGAGATCAATCCCTCGTTGCTTATCGTTTTTGCGATGACCGTATGGATTGCTGATAGCGCTGCTTATTTCGCAGGTAAACGGTTTGGTAAACATAAACTTGCTCCATCGATTAGCCCTGGTAAAACTTTTGAAGGAGTGCTGGGTGCTTGGGTCGCCGTGACAACATACGCAATATTACTTTGTTATATAACGCATCAAAGTTACATGTTTGTTCTAGTTTTCTGGGGTGTCATGATATTGAGCATTATGGGGGATCTGTTTGAATCCCTGGTTAAACGCCAGGCTGGAGTAAAAGATAGCAGTAGTTTGCTTCCTGGACATGGTGGAGTTTTAGACCGCATTGATGGTTTAACATCAACGCTGCCTTTAGTCATGTTTTTAATAACGATGCCTATTTATTACAATTTATATTTGTATGTTAAAGCCGTAATTTTCCATGGGTAAGTTACAGCAAGTCACCATTCTTGGTGCAACCGGCACCATTGGCATTAATACCTTAGATGTTATTTCAGTTCATTCAAAGCGCTTTACTGTTTTCGCCCTTACCGCAAATAACAACGTTGAAGGATTGTTTAATCAATGTTTAAAATTCAAACCCAGTTATGCTGTAATGCTCGAAGAGAATGCTGCTGAACAACTATTCCAAAAATTACAACAAGCTGGAAGTTCAACTAAAGTATTAAACGGGATGGCCTCATTAGAGTTTGTTTCATCTCATGAAAATACAGATATAGTCATGGCTGCTATTGTTGGGGCTGCAGGATTAAAACCAGCTATAGCAGCTGCTAAAGCTGGCAAACGGATTTTATTGGCCAATAAAGAAACGCTTGTGATGGCAGGCAGTATTTTTATGGAGGCAGTAGAAGAGGGTGGCGCAACATTACTGCCTATCGATAGCGAACATAATGCCATATTTCAAGTTATGCCAAACATCAAAGGCAAAAGCCTTGCTAATCGTGGAGTAAAGAAAATCCTTCTCACAGCATCAGGCGGGCCATTCCGAACAGCGAGTCTGGAAGAATTAAAGCGGGTAACTGTAAAGCAGGCACTGCATCACCCTAACTGGGTGATGGGGCCAAAAATCACGATTGATTCAGCCACCATGATGAATAAGGGCTTAGAGGTGATTGAGGCGCATTGGCTATTTAATGCCTCACCAGATCAAATTGAGGTGGTTGTTCATCCACAAAGCGTTATTCATTCGATGGTTGAGTATGTTGATGGCTCAGTCCTAGCTCAACTGGGAAACCCTGATATGCGAACACCCATTGCTTATGCATTGGGGTATCCAGATCGCTTGGAAAGTGGAGTTAGCTCGCTTGATTTATTTAAAATTGCGCGTTTAGATTTCGAAGTACCAGACACCCAAAAATTCCCAAGTTTAAGATTGGCTTTTGATGCATTAAAGGCGGGCGGTAATGCGGCCGCCATTATGAACGCAGCTAACGAGGTTGCTGTCGATGCATTTATTAATGAAAAAATCTCCTTTACGGATATCCCCGTATTAATAGAATACGTCTTGGAAAAAAGCCAAATTAAGCAAGTTACAGACATAGAGATGCTAATCAGTTCTGATATTGAAGCCAGAATTGAAGCGAAAGCTTGGATGAAACGCGTCGCATGATCACCTTATTCGCTTTTGTAGTGACTTTAGGAGTTTTAATTGCTATTCATGAATATGGCCATTTTCAAATGGCCAAATGGTGTGATGTTAAAGTACTCAAGTTCTCATTAGGTTTCGGACGTCCTATTTTTACTAAAAAATTCGGGGCGGATAAAACGGAATTTATTATTTCCATATTGCCATTAGGCGGTTATGTAAAGATGCTGGATGAACGCGATCTAACTGAAACGGAAAAAATAGGATTTAGCGCTGAAGATCTTAACAGGGCCTTTAATCGTCAAAGTATTTTTAAGCGTATTGCAATTGTTTCTGCGGGGCCTATGGCCAATTTATTACTTGCTGTTGCTTTGTATTGGGTGCTGATTTTGCAAGGGACGACTGGATTGAAACCGATCCTGGCTGACGTTCCACAAGACTCCCCAGCAAGTATAGCCAAACTTCATCAAGGTGATTTAGTAGTTAAAGTAGATGGGGAGGAAATAAAGCTATGGCAAGACATTCAATGGGTACTTATTCGAAATATATTTAAAACGCCATCTGTTGTTATTGAGACGATCGATACTCAACAGCAAAAACATTATCAGAAAATAAATCTTAGAGGCATTACTGAAGCCGACTTGAATAACGACTTTTTAGCTAAGCTAGGCCTGAAACCCAATCATCCAAGAGTGGATTCGGTCATTGGATCAATCATTAAAGATAGTGCAGCTGAAAAAGCAGGTTTGCATGAAGGGGATAAGGTTATTGATGTCGATGGAATCCCAATCGATGACTGGGAAAAGTTAGTCGAAATTGTACAAGCAAATCCTGATAAAACGCTCAAATTGAATATTGAGCGGAGCAATGGGAAAGAATTTATTAACGTTATCCCAACAAGTATGGAGAAAGATAACAAAAAAATAGGGCAAATTGGCGCTGCAGTATTAATCAATGAAAAAGTCATGCAAGATTATTTGGTGACCGTCCAAAGCTCTCCTTTAACCGCGTTATCGCGGGCAATTAAAAAAACATATGAAACTGCCTCCTTCACTCTCAAAATGCTTGTCAATATGTTGAAAGGCGATCTTTCTATTAAATCTATTAGCGGCCCAGTCACAATTGCAAACTATGCTGGACAGAGTGCACACCTGGGGCTGAATGCTTTTTTGGCTTTCCTTGCTGTTATTAGTATCAGTTTGGGAGTTTTAAATCTACTCCCAATCCCTGTGTTAGATGGGGGACATTTGTTGTATTATATGGTTGAATTGGTGAAGGGTAGTCCAGTTTCTGATCAATCGATGGAGTTTGGTCAGCGCATTGGTTTGGCGATCTTAGGGTTGCTTATGGCATGTGCCTTATATAATGATTTTAATAGATTAATAATGGGCTAAGCCTAATGATTTTTAAAGAAAAACTAAGTGTGAAGCTTAAGATAATTCCAATGGCACTTCTTGGCCTTTTCGCTTTGAGTGCATTTGCCATGGAACCGTTTGTCGTTAAAGACATTCGTGTTGAAGGCATTCAGCGGACAGAGGCAGGAACGGTATTTAGCTACTTGCCTGTAAAAGTTGGGGAGACCATGGATGATGACAAGGCTACCCAAGCGATTAAGTCACTTTATGGAACCGGTTTCTTTAAAGATGTTCGCATTGAGGTAGATCAAGATGTTTTGGTGGTGACGGTCCAAGAACGATCAGCAATTGCTCAAATTACTTTTAACGGTAATAAATCATTCCCGACAGATAAGATGAAAGAAGGACTTAAGCAAATTGGCCTTTCAGAAGGCTTAATTTTTGATAAGTCTATGCTCGACCGAGCCGAGCAAGAAATCAAACGTCAATATCTCGCACAGGGCAAGTATGGCGCTACAGTTAAGGCATCAGTTAGTCCTTTGGAACGCAATCGTGTAGGTCTTCGCTTCGAAATTGAAGAGGGCGCTGTCTCGAAAATCAGAAGTATCAATATCGTTGGTAATCAAGCGTTCACTGAAGACGAGTTACGAGAAAAATTCAAGCTAACGACACCAGATTGGATGACTTGGTGGAATAAAAATGATCAATACTCGAAACAAAAACTGACTGCGGATCTGGAAACGATGCGTTCATTTTATATGAATCAAGGTTACTTGGAATTCAATATTGATTCTACGCAAGTTTCCATCTCCCCTGATAAGCGTGATATCTATATTACTGCCAATATTACCGAGGGTGAGAAATACACTGTGACTGGCATCAAGGTTGCTGGGGAAACGATCATTCCAGAGGATGAGATTCGTAAGTTGATTTCGATCAATGTCGGGGAGGCTTTTAATAGAGAAAAAGTAACCAGTTCCAGTAAAGCGATGAGCGACAGACTTGGCAATGAAGGTTATGCATTTGCTAATGTCAATGCTGTGCCTGAAGTGGACAAGGAAAATCATAATGTTGCATTTACTTTTATGGTGGACCCTGCACGCCGCGTTTATGTTAGACGCATCAATTTAACTGGGAATACGCGTACAAGAGATGAAGTGCTAAGACGTGAAATGCGTCAAATGGAGTCCTCATGGTATGGCGCAGATAAAATCACACGATCTAAACAACGGTTAGATCGCCTTCAGTATTTCTCAGACGTCAATCTTGAAACACCAGCAGTGCCAGGAACCTCTGATCAGGTTGACGTTAATGTCAGCGTTACTGAAAAATCTACCGGAAGTATTATGTTTGGTGCCGGCCTATCAAGTGCCGAAGGCATTGTGCTCGGCGTGACGGTTAATCAAAATAATTTCCTAGGGACAGGTAACCGCGTTTCAGCCCAAGTCAACACAGGCAAAGTAAACACCGTCTACTCCTTATCTTATACAGACCCATACTTCACACCCGATGGAATCAGCAGAACATTCAATGTCTACAGGCGTGATCTTGACACGACAAGCCTTGGCACAGGAACTTATAAAACATCGTCATATGGCGGTGGCGTGAGTTTTGGTATGCCCCTTAATGAAAGAGACTCAGTAAGCGGTGGTTTGTCATTCGATTACACTGATGTCTCGCTTGATCCATCAAGCCCTGATATGTATCGTAATTATTGTGGCAGCACAAACTCAACTGGCTGTACCAACTATTCATGGATGTTAAATTTAGGCTGGGCACACGATACCAGAGACAATACGCTTTATCCAAATGAGGGCGTGCATCAGAGAATTTTAGCTGAAGTGGGCCTACCAGGACTTGATCTAGAGTACTACAAGCTAGAAACTAAGAACTCTTGGTATTATCCAATTAATAAATCGATGACGCTGATGCTGAATGGTGAACTAGGTTATGGAGCCTCATATGGAACAAAAGACTATCCGTTCTTTAAAAACTTCTACATGGGTGGAGTAAATTCTGTCAGGGGCTATGACACAAGTTCAATTGGTCCTTACAAACAACCAACAACTGATACAACTGTCACGCCTAATATTTATCATCCCGGTTATTTCATGGGAGGCACTAAACGTATTCTTGGTAATGCAGAAATCTTCTTTCCAGTGCCAGGCATGAAAGATTCTAGCCAGCTTCGTCTAAGCGCCTTTATGGATGGGGGCAGCGTATTTGAATCTGGGCAGAGCATTAATCTGAGTGACATAAGATACTCAGCAGGGATGGGAATTGCTTGGTATTCGCCTTTTGGCCCGATTAAATTGGTATTTGCAAAAGCAATCAATCCAAAACCTGATGACAGAACACAGATGATCCAATTCCAATTGGGATCACAATTTTAATTCATATTAACAATATATTAGGAGATTTTAATTGAGTAACTTATTAAGTCGTTTATTGGTAGTTAGCTTATTTTCATTTGCCGTTAACGTCAATTCAGCAGAGCTAAAAATTGGTTATGTTCAAGTTGACAAAATCCTACAGGAAGCCCCACAAACTGCTGAGAGTGGCAAGAAGCTAGAAAAGGAATTCGCGCCTCGTAGCCAAGAACTTGAACGCATGCAGAAACAAATTAAAGACATTGAAACATCAATAGACAAAGATGCACTCACAATGTCAGAAGCAGATAGAAAAAATAAGGAGCGTGATGCTTCTAACTTAAAAATTGATTTTCAACGTAAACAGCGAGAGCTTCGTGAAGATGTGAATCTTCGCAAAAACGAAGAACTTGGTGCCCTACAAGATAGAATTAATAAGGCTGTTACAGCAGTTTCTGAAGCAGAAGCTTATGATTTGGTAGTATACGGTGGAGTTGCTTACGCCAATAAAAAAATTGACATTACAGACAAAGTGCTTAAATCATTAGGTAAAAAATAACCAGATTTAGATTAGTTAGGTTAAGTCTATGGGTGTCACATTAAAAGCGCTAACGGAAACGCTAGGCGGTGAACTAATAGGTAACGATATTGAGGTGGAGCGCGTTTCGTCAATTACAAATGCTCAAGCTGGAAGCATCACCTTCATTGCTGAAAGTAAGTATCGTGAAAATCTTAGAGCATCGAAAGCCAGCGCCGTAATTTTATCTAGTGAGGATAAGGGTTTTAGTGACATACCTCATATTGTTACTGATAATCCATATGCTTACTTTGCCCAAGTATCAGCAATACTAAACCCAATCATTAAGACACCCTCTGGCATACATCCTAGTGCTGTAGTGGATAATGAGTCCAACATATCAAAATCTTGCGCTATCGGCGCTATGGCTGTTATTGGTAAAAATGTAAATTTAAATGATGGCGTCATCATTGGTGCTGGGTGCTACGTAGGGGATAATGTATCGATAGGGAAGTCTTCGCAATTAGAGCCGAACGTGACCATTTATTCGGATACTAAAATTGGAGATAATTGCCATATTTCTGCTGGAGCCGTCGTGGGTTCTGATGGTTTTGGTTATGCAAACCAAGAGGACATCTGGATAAAGATTCCTCAGGTTGGCCGTGTAATAATTGGGAACAATGTGGATGTGGGCTCAAATACAACCATAGACAGGGGGGCCCTAGACAACACAATCATTGAAGATGGTGTGAAGCTAGACAATCTTGTTCAAATTGGCCACAACTGTGTAATTGGTGAGCATACTGTAATAGCAGGCTGCGTAGGCATAGCTGGAAGTGCTAGAGTAGGAAAAAGATGCAGAATAGGCGGTGCAGCAATGATTCTAGGTCATTTAGACATTGCTGATGACATCACCATATCACCTGGCTCAATGATTACGCGATCACTTATAAAATCGGATACATACACGGCGCTAATGCCATTCCAAACGCACGAGAACTGGTTAAAAACTGCAGCAAATTTACGTCATTTAACCGACCTGAATGAGAAATTTAAACTGCTAGAGAAGCAACTGGCTGCAATAAAATCAAAAAATTAATATTAAAAAGATAAGGCAAAATCATGGGCGACAACATAGATACAAGCATGGATATCCATCAAATATTGGATCATTTGCCCCATCGCTATCCGTTTGTATTGATAGATCGTGTGTTATCCCTAGAAGTGGGCAAGGAAATCGTTGCAGTTAAGAATGTTAGTATCAATGAGCCATTTTTTCCAGGACATTTTCCTTACCATCCAGTGATGCCAGGCGTATTGATCGTTGAAGCAATGGCGCAGGCAGCAGCGATACTTTCATTTAAAACTATGGGCGCCAAGCCAACAGATAGCGCTGTTTATTATTTTGCTGGCATTGATAACGCTCGTTTTAAAAAGCCAGTATCCCCAGGAGATCAAATCATCCTTAAGGTGAGTATCGATCGGATTCTGCGAGGCATTTGGAAATACAAAGGCGTTGCATTGGTTGATGATGCTGTTGTTGCTGAAGCTGAAATGATGTGCATTCTTAAAGAACTCGAATAAGCATTACTGATATGGCGCCTACAAACATCCATCCAACAGCAATTGTTGATTCTAAAGCTGAACTTGCTGATGACGTTAAAATTGGTGCTTTTTCGATCATAGGGCCAGATGTCAAAATAGATACTGGAACTACAATAGGTCCACATGTAGTCATCAACGGACATACTGCTATTGGTAAGCACAATACAGTCTTTCAGTTCTCATCATTAGGGGAGGCGCCCCAAGATAAAAAATATCAAGGTGAGCCGACTAAATTACAGATTGGCGACTACAACACTATTCGAGAATTCTGTACATTCAATCGCGGCACAACACAAGATAAGGGTGTTACTAAAATTGGCAATCACAATTGGATTATGGCCTATGTTCATATTGCTCACGATTGCCATGTTCACAACAATACAATTCTCGCTAACAATTCCTCATTAGCCGGCCATGTGGATTTGTACGATCATGCAATCCTTGGTGGATTTACTTTAATTCACCAGTTCTGCAAAATTGGAGAGCACGTAATAACAGCAGTCGGCTCGGTTGTATTCAAAGATATCCCGCCTTATGTTACAGCATCTGGTTACGATGCCAATCCACATGGAATCAACTCCGAAGGCCTGAAACGCCGTGGCTTTTCAGCAGAAAGCATCTCGAACATCAAGCGCGCCTATAAAATCTTATATCGTCAAAGCCTAACGCTAGAGGAAGCTAAAATAGCGCTTAGCGAACAAGCGCTAGCTGCCCCTGAGTTAAATCTTCTTGTGGAGTTTCTAGCGCAATCCACACGCGGCATTATTCGCTAGCCAGGGCTCTCGCGTGGCATTAAGAGTCGGTATTGTTGCAGGAGAAGCTTCTGGTGATTTGCTAGGAAGCCGCTTAATTCGCGCATTAAAAAAACAACGTCCCGATATCGAGTTTATTGGTATTGCAGGGCCTAAGATGATGGCTGAAGGGGCGAAATCTCTTTACTCAATGGAAAGACTCTCGTTGCATGGCTATGGGTTTGATGTCTTAAAAGCAATACCAGGCCTAATCAAAATGCGAAAGCAGCTTGCCAATTATTTTATTGCAAATCCACCTAACGTTTTTATTGGAATTGACGCGCCAGACTTTAATTTCGCATTAGAAAAAAAACTTAAAGAAAAAGGGATTTCTACAATCCATTATGTTGGCCCTTCAATTTGGGCTTGGCGTAAAGGTCGCATGGGGAAAATAAAGCGCGCAGTAAATCATATGTTGACCTTATTCCCATTTGAGCAAGCTTTATATGAAGAGGCCGGGGTGAAAGCTAGTTACGTAGGCCATCCATTAGCCGATGAAATATCGATTGAGCCTGACGTAAAAGACGCAAGAGATCAATTAAAACTCCCTCAATCTCCCTTAATGATTGCAATGTTGCCTGGAAGTAGAGTGGGCGAGGTTAAAAAGCTTGCTAGTCTTTATGTAAAAACAGCGCAAAAAATTTGCGAAATTCAGCCCGATGCATTATTCCTGGTTCCGCTTATTAGCCGCGAAACGCGCATAATATTCGAAGACGCAGTTTATGCCGCTCATAAGAAAAGCCTTGATAGGCCTACGCCAAACTTCAAAATATTATTTGGTCATGCTTATTTGGCCATGCAGGCAGCAGACATTGTTGTTGTTGCCTCTGGTACAGCAACGCTAGAAGCTGCTTTATTAAAGCGTCCTATGGTGATTACCTACCGTATGCCTTGGCTTAGCTGGCAAATCCTTAAACGCATGAATTATCTTCCTTACGTTGGCTTGCCTAATATTTTAGCTGGGCGCTTTGTTGTACCTGAGCTCCTTCAAAATGACGCTAATCCTGATAATCTAGCCAATACCATCATGAATATCGTGAATGATAAGAATGTTCTAGATGAGATAAGCGGTGAATTCTTACGTATACACCAGCTATTACGCCAAAATAATGAAGAAAAGGCTGCACAAGCTGTTTTGGCCTATCTACATGATTGACCCCATAGTTTGCGGCGTAGATGAAGCAGGAAGAGGCCCCCTAGCTGGTGCTGTATTTGCGGCAGCTGTTATTTTAGACCCAGCAAAACCAATTTTAGGATTGGCAGACTCTAAAAAGTTATCAGAAAAGAAAAGGGGTGCGCTAGCTATAGAAATCAAGACTAAAGCCTTGGCTTGGGCGATAGCAAGCAGTAGCGTAGAGGAGATTGATGAAATTAATATTTTACAGGCCAGCCTTTTAGCGATGCAGCGAGCTGTAAATTTGCTTGGTGTAACCCCTACTGAAGTTCTCGTGGATGGACTTCATTGCCCTAAATTAAATATTCCTATGCGTGCAATTGTTAAGGGAGATAGCAAGGAACCCGCTATCTCTGCTGCATCTATTCTTGCAAAGACAGCTAGAGATGCTGAATTGTATCAATTAGACCAAGCGTATCCTGAATATGGATTTGCAAAACACAAGGGTTACCCAACACCATTGCATATGCAAATGCTTTTACAACATGGGGTATTGACTATCCATCGCAAGACTTATGCCCCAATTAAAAAATTACTTAATCTAAGATAAAAGGAACCTTCATGAGCGATACTAAAGATAGCAATGGCAACACCTTAAACGATGGTGATTCAGTGCAAATCATTAAAGACCTAAAGGTTAAAGGTACTTCGGTTACTTTAAAGCGGGGCTCTGTGGCAAAGAATATTCGGCTAACTGAAGATCCGGAAGAAGTAGAATGTAACGTAGACAAGGTTAAGGGTTTAGTGTTAAAAACTTGTTTCCTAAAGAAAATTTAAGCGAGCAATAAAAATACTGTGGGTTGCTTGTGCAGATCAGGCAAGTCAATTTTTTTCCATTCAGCAATTGTTTTACTAATGACCAATTCTGTTGCTAAACTTAGATTTCTTGCAATACATAATCTAGTATTACCCGAGCAATTAGATAAAACATCTTCTAACATGTGCTGATTACGATATGGCGTCTCAATAAAAATCTGCGTTTGATTGAGTCGCTGTGATTGCTTCTCGATGTCTTTTAATTTTGCAATGCGCGCTGTTTTATCACTTGGCAGGTAACCTAGAAACGTAAATTGCTGCCCATTAAATCCCGAAGCCATTAATCCCAGTAAAATAGATGAAGGACCAGTCAGCGGTGCAACATGAGCACCTTTTTTATGCGCTAACTCGGCTAGAATGGCTCCAGGATCAGCGATTCCTGGACATCCTGCTTCTGATAACATTCCCATGTTATTCCCGGCTAATAAAGGTGCAATTAGCACAGGTAAATCTTTATCCAACGTATGTTCATTGAGTAATTGAAAATTAAGTTCCCGCACCGGCTTATTCGTTTTTATTGCACTTAAAAAACGACGAGCACTTTTTTCATTTTCCACAACGAAGTACTCTAAGCCGCGAACGAGTTGCATAACGTCTTCTGGGATCACCATGCTTAGGTTCTCATCTCCCAGGCCAACTGGGATCATGTATAGAGTGCCTGTAGTCATCTACACGACCTTTTTTGATTAACCTGCATTAAATGACACCAATGTTTTCATTTTTAAGCATGCTGATAAGTTTAATGAGAGGCAACCCAATTAATGCATTTGGATCGCTACCGGTCATTGTTTCGATGAGGGCGATTCCCAACCCTTCAGATTTGGCGCTGCCAGCACAGTCATAGGGCTCTTCAATACGAAGGTAATTTTCTATCTGAGCATCATTTAAAGCTCTAAATTTAACCTCATAAGGGACAACCTCTGCCTGCATACGATTTTGGGATGGATTGTATAAGCACAAAGCACTATAAAAGATGACAGATCGCCCTTGTTGATCCTGCAATTGCTTTACTGCATTTTCGTGAGTAAATGGCTTACCTATATGTTTGCCAGCGAGAGTGGCTACCTGGTCGCATCCAATAATGAGAGCGCTTGGGTATATTTCAGCGATTTTTTTTGCTTTTTGCTGCGCAAGTCTTAGCGCAGTATCTTCTGGCTCTTCATTTAGCAAGCTCGACTCATCAATATCAGGAGAAATTGACTCAAAGGACAAACCTAATCTCTCAAGCAACGCTCGGCGATATGGAGATGATGAGGCTAAGATTAATTTTATTGTCATTTAATTAGGCATGGTTTATAAAAAAGCCGACAGTCTATCCCGTCGGCTTTTATTTTTCGACCGAAGTAACTTCAGTTACTCAGGTTGTATTTCTAAAAGCGATTCATCAGGCGTCACTGTGTCACCCTTTTTAACATGAACTGCAACAACAATACCACTGACAGAGGCTTGAATTTCATTTTCCATTTTCATGGCCTCAATTACAAGAACTGCGTCACCGGCAGCCACTTTGTCCCCAGCTTTAACCTTAACCTCAACTATGCTTCCAGGCATAGCTGTTGTTACGCAGCCTTCATGCGATGGTCGTGGACGTCCGCTGGCACCAACTTTTGCAGCAGTCTTCTTCTTATCATTCGATTTGCCACCACCCACTTCAATTTCACTTAATGTTTCAACAATGACTTCTTCAGCAATGCCATCTACAGAAACATAGAAGGGGCGCTGTTCCTCTCCAGCATGTCCGCTGCCTGTTAATTTAATATGGAAGGTTTCTCCATGTAACGTCACTTTAAATTCATTTGGGGCATATCTCGAATCATGCGTTGATACAGCTTCCTTTGTTAGCAATTGCTCAGGTTTTAAACTGTCAGCATTCCGCTCTTGCAGAAATGTTTTAGCCAAATCGGGGAACATTGCATACGTGAGAACATCTTCCTCAGTCATTGCCCATGCTTCAGATTCTTGACGTAATTTTTCCATTTCATCATCAAGCAAATCCGCAGGACGACATACGATCACTTCTGCATCACTACCTACGGCAACGTTTCTAATATCTATATTCACTGGAGCAGGGGCTTTGCCATATTGACCAAGGAAATAATTTTTAACTTCATTAGTCACAGATTTGTAACGAGCACCGGTCATAACGTTCAATACAGCTTGTGTACCAACGATTTGAGATGTTGGCGTAACGAGGGGAGGGAAGCCCAGATCTTCGCGAACCCTCGGGATTTCAGCAAGCACTTCATCCATGCGATTAAGTGCTCCTTGCTCTTTAAGTTGATTAGATAAGTTGGAAATCATCCCACCAGGAACTTGATTAACCAAAACACGCGTATCCACTCCTGTGAACTCACTTTCAAACTGCCAATATTTTCTTCGCACTTCACGGAAATAGGCAGTTACCTCTTGTAGTGCAGCCAGATTTAACCCAGTGTCATACTCCGTGCCTTTGAGGGCAGCAACTAGGCTTTCGGTAGTTGGATGGCTTGCACCCTCAGAAAAGGACGAATTACATGTATCTACAATCGTTGCTCCATTTTCAACGCCTTTTAGTAGGCACATACTAGCCAAGCCTGATGTTGCATGGCTATGCAAGTGAATAGGTAGCTTAACTGCTGATCTAATTGCGTTAACTAAGTCACTGGTGACTTGTGGTGTAAGTAAACCCGCCATATCCTTAATGGCTATAGTATCTGAACCCATAGATTCGAGTTGTTTCGCCATCTCAACAAAGTAATTGATGTCATGAACAGGGCTCGTGGTGTAGGAAATAGTTCCTTCAGCATGTTTGCCATGTTTTTTAACGGCTTCAATAGATACACGCAAATTACGTATGTCGTTCATAGCATCAAACACTCGGAAAACATCTACACCAGACTCAGCTGATTGTTTTACAAAAGCTCTAACGACATCATCTGAATAATGACGATAGCCCAACAAGTTTTGCCCCCTTAACAGCATTTGAATACGGCTATTAGGAAGGGCTTTGCGTAATTTCTTCAGGCGCTCCCAAGGATCTTCTTTTAGATATCGAACGCAAGTATCGAATGTGGCGCCACCCCAAGCCTCAAGCGACCAGAAACCAATCGCATCTAATTTAGCGCATATAGGTAACATATCGTCAGTGCGAAGACGTGTCGCAATGAGTGACTGATGACCATCCCTTAAAACTAATTCAGAAACATGAACTTGTGCCATATAGTTAACTTATTTTTATATATTGATTGAGATTTTTTAAATACCTTCATGCGCTGCAATTGCTGCAGAAATGGCTGCAGCAAACAGTTCAGGAGGAAAAACAGTAGCATAATTATTAAGCTCTGGATGTGATTCTACAAAGCTCGTATCAAATTCGCCACTTCTAAAGTCGGGGTGTTTCAAAATTTCTTGATAATATGGAATGGTAGTTTTTACACCATAAACCAACATGTCATTTAGCGCTCTGCGACCGCGTTCAATTACGCTATCCCAATCCAATGCCCAAACGGTTAATTTTGCGCACATTGAATCATAGTAAGGCGGGATAACATAGCCACTGTAAATGGCTGCGTCCATTCGGACGCCGGGTCCGCCAGGCGCATAGTAACGTGTAATTTTACCAAAACTTGGTAAAAAATCATTTTTAGGATCTTCTGCATTAATGCGGAATTCCATAGCAAAGCCACGATACTTTACTTCATCCTGTTGATATTGAAGCTCTTTACCATCTGCAATACGAATCTGTTCTTGGACAATATCAATGCCAGTAATCGTTTCCGTTACGGTATGCTCAACCTGAAGGCGTGTGTTCATTTCCATAAAATAGAATGTGTTGTCAGAATCCAACAAGAATTCAACGGTACCAGCGTTTTCATAACCAACAGCTTTAGCGGCTTTAACTGCTAAGTTGCCTATATATTCGCGTTGCGCATCACTTAATTGAGGTGACGGGGCGATTTCAATCAACTTTTGATTGCGCCTCTGAATAGAACAGTCTCGCTCAAACAAATGAATCACGTTGCCATGGCTATCCCCAATAATCTGCACTTCAATATGACGTGGGTTGATAACGCATTTTTCTAAAAAGACTTCTGGCTTACCAAATGCTTTGCTTGCTTCTGAAATAACTCGGTCATAATTACCAAGCAATTCTTTTTCATCGTTACATCGTCTAATACCTCTACCACCGCCGCCGTTCGTGGCCTTAAGCATCACAGGGTAACCTATCTTAGCTGCTAAGATACGAGCCTCGTCTATATCAGCTAAATTACCATCACTTCCAGGCGTGCAAGGAATACCAGCTGAAACCATCGCATTACGCGCTTGAATTTTATCGCCCATTTGGCGGATGACGCTGGCATCAGGTCCGATAAACTTAATGTCGCGACGTGCACAAATTTCTGCTAATTCTGGATTTTCCGACAAGAAACCATACCCGGGATGTAACGCATCGCATCCAGAAGCTACTGCCAAATTCACGATATTGTGTGCATTTAAGTAACCTACAACAGGATCTGAGCCAATATTGTAGGCCTCGTCAGCTTTTTTTACATGCAATGCATGACGATCGGCGTCAGAATAGATGGCAACCGATTTAATGCCCATTTCAGAACATGCTCTAACGATACGAACCGCAATTTCGCCGCGATTAGCGACTAGGATTTTTTTAATCACTACTGAACCTGAATGTTAAGAGTTTAAAGATGTTAAAAATAAACGTTTAAATCGGTTAGTTTTTTGACATAACCACGTCTTAATTATATCATGCGCGGCTTATGACTGCACAGCACATCATCAATAGCATTGAATTCACAAGAAAATCTCTTGAGATTCGTGATACAATAGCGCTCTCAGAATTACAAAGAGCTAAAGATGCTCTCACTTCTGACACTGAGAGCCTTGATTGGCGCCTAACAGGCGAAATTGATGTTGGGGGAAAAGCGAGGTTGCATTTAACCCTTACGGGTAAAGTTGGTGTGCCATGTCAGCGATGTTTAGAGCCCATGATGATTGCTTTAAACATTAGTTCAGAATTTTTCTTGGTAAAAGATGAATCTGAAATTCCTTCTGAAGAGGAAGATATTGATGACCACGACTACATTATTGCAGACGCAGAAATGAATGTTTTGCAATTGGTAGAAGATGAGATATTGCTAGCGCTCCCTTTTGCACCAAAGCATGAGATTAAAGATTGTGCAGTAAAAGCAGAAGTTAGTGAGCTAAAAGCCCCGAATTCATTTGCTGTATTGCGAGACTTAAAAGTTGTAAAAAGTTAGTTTATTTAGGAGTAAGAAATGGCTGTTCAACAAAACAAGAAATCACCATCTAAACGTGGTATGCATCGCTCACATGACTTTTTGACTAATCCGCCTCTGGCTGTTGAGCCAACAACAGGTGAGGTACATTTACGTCACCACGTTAGCCCAAGCGGTTACTACCGTGGCCGTAAAGTATTACCGGCTAAAGGCGAATAATTAGTGATTAAAACGAGCATGAAATCTTTGCATATAAGATTTCATCGCTTGTTTTAGTGTTTGAATTTAAAGCATGGATATAACCGTTGCTATTGATGCTATGGGTGGAGATTACGGCCCTCGTGTCACAATCCCAGCCGCTTTGGCGCTTTTAAAGCAAGATAGCAAAATAAATATCATATTGGTTGGCCTTAGCGACGATATCGAAGCTGAGCTTCAAGCAAATAAAGCAAAATCTGACTCAAGAATGTGGATTCATCACGCAAGTGAACTTGTGATGATGGATGAGTCACCTCAGAGCGCACTCAAAAACAAAAAAGACTCATCAATGCGCGTCGCCATTAACCTGGTAAAAGACGGCGTTGCGCAGGCTTGCGTAAGCGCTGGTAATACAGGCGCACTCATGGCTACGGCTAGATTTGTCTTAAAAACACTCCCTGGAATAGACCGACCTGCAATTGCAGGTGTTTTGCCAAGCAAAATGGGCATGACTTACATGCTTGATCTTGGCGCGAATGCTGATTGCACTCCTGAACACTTATTACAGTTTGCGATTATGGGCTCAGTCTTAGTTTCATGTGTAACGAACAAAGCTAGCCCAACGGTAGGTTTGTTAAATATAGGGTCCGAAGACATCAAAGGAAATGAAGTGGTTAAGCAAACAGCTGAACTACTTAAATACAGTCATTTAAACTTTTATGGCAATGTTGAAGGTGACGATATCTATAAAGGCACAACAGACCTAGTTGTTTGCGATGGCTTTGTAGGAAACGTTGCATTAAAAACATCTGAAGGTCTGGCAAATCTGATGGGTAGTTTTTTGAAAGAAGAATTCAAAAAGAATCTAATTACTAAGCTAATGGCTTTAATCTCAATGCCGGTACTATCTTCATTTAAAAAGCGATTGGATCCAAGGTGCTATAACGGGGCGAGCTTTTTAGGTTTACGTGGAATTGTTGTAAAAAGTCATGGCGGTGCTGATGCATTTGCATTCAAACATGCCATCAGCAAAGCTGTTGAAGAAGCCAGAAGTGGTGTACTAATGCATATTACAAAGCAATTAGAACTTGCGCATGCGCAAACAGAAGCCTCAAACACAGCGACAAATTAACTTGTCATCTCATATATTTGAAAATATTATTCGCTGTCAAAACTACACTTTTTTGAAAGTTCTTGCATGAAGCATTCACGTATTGCGGGCACTGGAAGTTACTTACCCGAAAGAATACTAACTAACGCAGAACTTGAGCGGACTATTGATACGACTGACGAATGGATTTTTAGTCGCACAGGCATTCGTGAGCGTCATATTGTTGCGGAAAATGAACATACAAGCGATATGGCATTTGAAGCAGCTAAAAAAGCCATTGAATCTGCAAGCGTCGACCTCCAAACTATCGACCTTATCGTAGTGGCAACGACGACACCCGATCGAATTTTTCCAAGCACTGCTTGTTTATTGCAACAAAAATTAGGCATCGTGAATTGTCCGGCCTTTGACTTACAAGCAGTTTGTAGCGGTTTCGTTTACGCATTAGCAACTGCAGATAATTTTATTAAAGCTGGTGCAGCGAAATGTGTTCTTGTTGTTGGTGCAGACGCAATGTCACGCATCACAGACTGGACGGATAGAAGCAATTGTATTCTTTGGGGCGATGGTGCTGGTGCTGTTATTCTCCAAGCAACTGATGAACAGGGCATTTTATCTACACACCTTCATGCAAACGGTAATTATGCGGACATGCTTACCGTTCCTCAAGGCGTCTCTAAGCAAGAGGGGAGTAAAACCATCCTCATGGAAGGCAACGCCGTTTTTAAAATGGCTGTGAACACTTTAGACGCCATTGTTGATGACACATTAATAGCAAATGGGCTCGAAAAAGCAGATATAGATTGGCTGGTCCCTCACCAGGCTAATATTCGAATCCTTCAGTCCACAGCCAAAAAACTTGGCATGAGTATGGACAGGGTAGTGACAACCGTTGACAAACATGGAAACACTTCAGCAGCTTCGATTCCATTAGCGCTTGATGTTGCAGTCCGTGATGGTCGTATTAAACGCGGGGAAATAATTCTAATGGAAGCCTTCGGTGGTGGGTTCACCTGGGGATCCGTATTAATGAAATATTAAGAGGCTTCAATGAAATTTGCTTTTTTCTTTCCAGGACAAGGTTCACAATCGGTCGGCATGATGCAAGGCTTGGCTGATAGCACAGTGGTACGACAAACATTTGATGAAGCTTCTCAATTGTTGGGACAAGATTTTTGGGCTATGGCGACAGAGCCTAATGAAACCATAAACCAAACAACGAACACACAACCATTAATGCTGACTGCAGGCGTGGCAACATGGCGTGCCTGGCAAGAAAATTCCGTTCTTACTCCAGCAATCATGGCAGGTCATAGCCTGGGTGAATACACAGCACTCGTAGCTGCGGGAGCATTAGCTTTCAAAGATGCACTTCCACTCGTTCGCTATCGAGCAGAAGTGATGCAAAGTGCGGTTGCTGAAGGGGTCGGTGCAATGGCGGCTATCCTGGGCCTTGATGATGAAATAGTCCGCCAAGTATGCGCGGAAGGCGCTCAAGGAGAAGTATTAGAAGCGGTGAATCTTAATTCACCAGGCCAAGTAGTGATTGCAGGTAATAAAGCCGCAGTTGAACGCGGTATGGAAATCGCAAAATCGAAAGGCGCAAAGCGCGCACTGGCACTGCCTGTGAGCGTTCCATCCCATTGTGCTTTAATGAAGCCAGCTGCTGAGGCTTTAGCTGACTATTTAAAAAATGTATCAATGGCAGCATCTTGCATTCCTGTGATTCATAACGCAGATGTTATTGCTTATAATGACGTAAATAATATAAAAGATGCTTTGGTGCGCCAACTTTATAGCCCAGTAAGATGGGTAGAAACTGTGCAAAGTGTTTACAACCAAGACATTAAGGCATCAGCAGAGTGTGGTCCTGGTAAAGTCCTAGCCGGACTCACTAAGCGTATTGTAGCTGAACTACCTTGTATAGCCTTAATCAACGTTGAGTCTCTCACTGAAGCGCAAGCACAATTCACCACAGAATAAACCTAAGGGGATGAAAATGTTACAAGGTCAAATTGCATTAGTTACAGGCGCTAGCCGTGGCATTGGCGCTGCAATTGCTCAAGAATTAGGAAGGAAGGGGGCCGTTGTTATCGGCACAGCAACCACGCAAAATGGCGCTGATGCAATTAGCGCAGCATTAAATGGCGCAGACATCAAAGGTTGCGGCTTATCCCTAGATGTGAACGATAATGATCAAATTCAAGCTACACTAAAGACGATTTCAGAACAATTTGGTGACGTTAGTATTCTTGTCAACAACGCAGGTATTACCAAGGATACATTGTTGATGCGCATGGAAGATAGCGACTGGGATGCTGTAATCTCAACCAATCTGAGCTCTGTCTACCGAATGTCTAAAGCCGTTTTACGTCCGATGATGAAGGCGAGAACAGGCCGCATCATTAGCATTTCATCCGTGGTTGGTCATATGGGCAACGCTGGTCAAACCAACTATGCAGCGGCTAAAGCCGGGATGTCCGGCTTTACAAAGTCATTAGCAAGCGAAGTTGGTAGCCGTAACATCACGGTGAACTGTGTTGCGCCAGGATTTATAGATACTGACATGACGCGCGCATTGCCCGACGAACATAAACAAGCGCTTTTAAAACACATTCCATTAGCAAAGCTAGGCCAAGACAGCGATATTGCAGCAGCTGTAGCATTTTTAGCTTCTCCGTCTGCAGCCTATATCACTGGAGAAACCTTGCACGTGAATGGCGGAATGTACATGGCATAATGTCATTAATAATTTAGTTTTTTGAATTCCTCACGCTTTTTGTTAGAATGTCGTGAGTTTTGTAGCAGTAAATTTAAATAAAAAAGGGGATTTAGATGTCTGACATCGAACAACGCGTTAAAAAAATTGTAATCGAACAACTTGGTGCTAATGAAGCAGATGTAAAAAATGCATCTTCATTCGTTGATGATTTGGGCGCTGACTCTCTAGATACAGTTGAATTGGTGATGGCTCTTGAAGAAGAGTTTGACTGCGAAATTCCTGACGAAGAAGCTGAAAAAATCACAACAGTTCAACAAGCTATTGACTACGTCACAGCTAATCTTAAGTAATTAAACTTCTCATTATTTCTTGGAGTCGCTTTGTCCAAGCCAATTAACGCGTCTAAACGACGCGTCGTTGTAACAGGTTTAGGGGTTGTATCACCAGTTGGTATTGGTGTGCAACCTGCTTGGTCTAATCTTATTGCTGGCAAATCTGGCATTACAAGAATCACTAAATTTGATCCTAGTAATTTCTCATCTCAAGTTGCGGGTGAGGTAAAAGACTTTGATGTGTCGCAATACCTTCCGGCAAAGGAAGCGCGTCGCATGGATACTTTTATCCAGTACGGCCTAGCGGCTGCCATTGAAGCGGTAAAAGACTCAGGCATTGAAGCGACTGAAGAAAATGCGGAGCGTATCGGTGTATCTATTGGCTCAGGCATTGGTGGGCTTGGTTTAATTGAACAAACGAATGACACTTATGATGAAGGTGGCCCACGCAAGGTGTCGCCATTCTTCATTCCTGGCACAATTATCAATATGATTTCTGGTAATCTATCCATCATGTTCGGCTTTAAAGGTCCGAACGTATCGATAGTAACTGCTTGTACAACTGGCACTCACTCCATTGGTGATGCTGCCCGCATGATTGAATACGGTGATGCTGATGTAATGGTCGCAGGTGGTGCCGAAGCAGCTATTACTGAACTTTCAGTAGCAGGCTTTGCTTCAGCGCGTGCTTTATCAAGTCGCAATGATGATCCTGCAACTGCAAGTCGCCCTTGGGATAAAGACCGTGATGGGTTCGTGATTGGCGAAGGTGCTGGCGTCATGGTAATTGAAGAGTATGAGTCAGCTAAAAAACGTGGCGCTAAAATCTACGCTGAACTGATTGGCTACGGCATGAGTGCTGATGCATATCACATGACCGCACCAAACATGGATGGTCCACGCCGTTCTATGCGTAATGCAATGAACAATGCAGGCATAAATCCTGACCAAGTTCAATTTGTGAATGCGCACGGCACTTCAACACCATTAGGTGATGCGAACGAAACCAATGCGATTAAAGCAGCATTTGGCGACCATGCAAAGAAAATCGTTGTTAACTCGACCAAGTCAATGACAGGGCATTTATTGGGTGGCGCAGGCGGTTTGGAGTCAGTATTTACAGTACTTTCTATCTACAACCAAATATCCCCTCCAACGATCAATATTTTTAATCAAGATCCAGAGTGTGACCTGGATTTCTGCGCAAACACAGCGCGTGATATGAAAATCGATGTTGCGCTAAAAAATAACTTCGGGTTTGGTGGCACAAACGGATCACTTGTATTTCGAAAGATTTAAGCGGTATATCAATCTTTCGTGATCTAAAATCATGCTTTAGGCTGTTTTCTTAACATGAGAATGCACTAAAAGACGAACAATCTGAATAGCATGAATCTAGAAGCTAAAAATAATCAATACCTAATCAATGGCATGCCCTCATCAGGTATATCCATCAATGACCGTGGGCTGTCTTATGGAGACGGTGTTTTTCGCACATTTCTTGTTAAAAACGGCGTTGCTCAACATTGGACCTTGCAGTATCAGAAACTCTCTCAGGATTGCCAAGCGCTAGGCATAACATGCCCCAGTAATAAAGACTTATTGAAAGACCTTCAAATCATGTTTGATGACGGGGCAGATGCCGTTGCTAAAATCATCGTGACTCGCGGGGAAGGAAGCCGTGGCTACGCTTTCTCTGACAAGATTCAAACCAACAGAATCGTCATTAAATCAGCAATGCCAGTCTATCCTTCAATTAATCAAACGCAGGGCGTTAAACTTCACCTGTGTGAACTAAAGCTAAGCCAACAAAAAAAATTGGCAGGCATTAAGCATCTTAACCGATTAGAAAATGTATTGGCTCGCATGGAATGGAGCGACGCCAATATTGCAGATGGCTTGTTGATGGACAGCAACGATAATGTGATTGAATGCACTATGAGCAATATTATCGCGAGATTTGGCAATGAGCTTATCACGCCATCGCTCGATCAATGCGGAGTTGCTGGTATCGCTCGAGCTCGCATCATCGAAAATGCTACCCGTTTTAATCTCGCCGTTAAGATTGAAGCATTGAAACTTGACAAGCTCATGCAGGCCCATGAAATCATTATTTGCAACAGCCTGTTTGGCGCATGGCAAGTTGTTGAGTTGAATGGCAAACAATGGCCTAAACAAGGCCTGGATGCTCAGTTGCGTGAAATGCTACTAAATTAACATGCGATCAATCATAAAAATGATCAAAATAAGCTTGCTTTGTTTTGGCCTAGCAATAGCTTGGCTAATTTACTTCGCCAATTCGGGGATTCATCTCAAAACGGAAACTGAAAGCTTTGATATTGAAGCTGGAAGCCGCTTCAGAGGAGTTACACGCCAACTTGTTCAGCAGAGCATCATACAAGACCCTGTGAGCTTTGAAATGCTTGCGAGAAGCATAGGCGTAGCATCAGATGTAAAAGCTGGCATATACGAGGTAAAAAGCGGCATCACGCCCCTAGAGTTGTTAGATATGATGACTTCAGGTGCCAGCACCCAGGCAAGCATTACATTTATTGAGGGGTGGACCTTTGCACAAATGCGTGAAGAATTGAACACTTCAGAAAAAGTGAAGCATATGGCCATGAGTGAAACCGATCAGCAAATCCTTAAAGAGATTGGCGCAACAGAAACAATGCCAGAAGGTTTGTTTTTCCCAGACACCTATTTTTTTAGTCCGAACACGAGCGACAGAGATATCCTAAAGCGATCTTATTCGACCATGCAAGGTAAGTTAAAAAGCGCGTGGATTGGTAAATCGGAGGGCTTGCCTTACAAGACCCCTTACGAAGCACTCATTATGGCTTCCATCGTTGAAAAGGAAACAGGAAGCGCATCTGAGCGATCTCAAATCGCTGGTGTGTTTATCAATCGCTTAAAAATAGGTATGCGACTACAAACAGACCCAACGGTGATTTATGGTTTGGGGGAGCGATTTGATGGCAACATTCACAAAAAGGATTTAGTGAATGATACCGCCTATAATACTTATACACGGGATGGATTGCCTCCAACGCCCATTGCGATGCCTGGCTTAGGCGCAATCAACGCAGTATTGCATCCAGCGCAGACTAAAGCGCTTTATTTTGTAGGCAAGGGGGACGGCACCCATCACTTCTCCGCAAGTCTTGCAGAGCATAATAATGCAGTTATCAAGTATCAATTAGGCGGAAAACGTGCGCGGTAAATTCATTACATTAGAGGGCATGGATGGTGCTGGCAAAAGCACGCATATTCCAGACATTATAAATTTGCTTAAAAGCAAAGGTGTGGAGGTGGTTTCAACTCGTGAGCCAGGGGGAACTGAGCTTGGTGAACAATTAAGAACGTTACTCCTCAATGAGCCAATGCACCCAGAAACTGAAACATTGTTAATGTTTGCAGCGAGAAGAGAGCACATCGCCAAAGTTATTGAGCCAGCCTTGGCGAGAGGTGCTTGGGTGCTTTCAGACAGATTTACTGATGCAACTTATGCTTATCAGAGCGGCGGCCGAGACGTATTAGCGAAAAAAGTAATTGAATTAGAGATTTGGGTGCAAGGTAGCTTGCAGCCTGATTTAACATTACTATTTGATGTACCTGTAGAAGTTAGTTTGGCGCGCTTAGCGAGTGCTAGAACACCCGATAAATTTGAGCGTGAGTCCGCAGAGTTTTTTACGAAAATTCGAAATGCCTATCTCGGTAGAGCAAATAAGAATCCAAATCGCTTCTGCATTATCAATTCAAATCAAGCCTTGGATAATGTTAAGGTAGAAGTTAATAAGGTAATTTCAACCTTATGATAATTAAGGAAATCTACCCTTGGCAAGCATCCGTCTGGCAACGTTTAATGTCCGACAAAAAGCGCTTGCCGCATGCATTATTACTAAGGGGTCAAAGAGGCATAGGGAAACTGGATTTTGCAATCTCCTTTTGCCGAGCATTGCTTTGTGAGCAATTAAATTCAGACCAACAAGCTTGTGGCGTATGTCCGAGTTGTGGGTGGTTTGAACAAGACAATCATCCTGATTTTCGTTTCATTTCACCAGAACAAGATACGAGCAAGGATGATGATGGCGGCACGAAAAGCACTAAAAAGAGAACGCAGATTGTCATTGACCAGGTCAGAGGTTTAAGCGACTTCTTGAGCCTATCAAGTCATAAGAGTGATGGGCTTCGAATTGCGCTCATCCATCCAGCTGAAGGCCTCAACGCTTCAGCAGCAAACGCCTTATTGAAAATGCTCGAAGAGCCGCCTCCAAACGTCGTCTTTATTCTGATTGCTCATCAAGCGCATAAAATTCTACCAACTATTATGAGCCGCTGCCAAAAAATTGACATGCCGGTACCATCGAGTGAAGATGCGCTAGCTTGGATGAAACATGCGGGCATTCAGAGCTCAGAAACATTGTTGAGTTACGCTGGGGGCTCCCCAATAATGGCGATAGACGAAGCCGAAGAGGGTGTTTTTGCGTCTATGGAGGTCTGCAAACTATTATCTTCCGGGGCCAAATCAGACATATTTCAACTATCCTCCGTATGTTTGGTGCTGGGCATGGAGAATGCCATTGCCTCCTTACAAAAATGGTCTTATGACCTTCTTCTTTGTCATTTCACGCAAGAAGTGAGATATCATCAAAGCCAAGAGGGCGCCGTTAAAAAGTTGGTTCAGCATCTCAATTTATCTCAGCTTTTAGATTTTCTAAAAATGCTTGGTGACGCCAAGAAAAGTGCAAATCACCCATTAAATAATGAGCTGCAACTAGAGCGCATATTTTTACATTACACCCATATATTCAAATGAACTTTGCGCCATGCTTGTAGATTCACACTGCCACTTAAACTTCCCGGAGCTAGCAACGAATATCGAAGATATTCGTCTAGCCATGACTGAAAATGGGGTAGGGCACGCACTTTGTATTTCTGTCACATTGAAAGATTTCCCCCAGGTCCTAGCGCTCGCTGACAAATACCCTAATTTTTTTGCATCTGTTGGCGTGCATCCCGATTATGAAAGCGAACCACCTTTTAGTAGCGATACCTTATTCGATCTCGCACAACACCCAAAAGTGGTAGCAATAGGTGAGACAGGGTTGGATTATTTTAGACTGACTGGCAACTTAGATTGGCAACGAGAGAGATTTCGCACGCACATTCGCGCCGCTATAAAAGCAAAACTTCCCTTAATTATTCATACGCGTGCTTCAGCAGAAGACACCCTTCGAATCATGGAAGAAGAGAATGCCTCCGAAGTCGGAGGTGTCATGCACTGCTTTACAGAAACACTTGATGTGGCAATGCGTGCCATTGAAATGGGTTTTTATATCTCATTCTCTGGGATTGTTACCTTCAAAAATGCAAGCGCTTTAAAAGAAGTTGCCCGGCACGTTCCATTAGATCGCATTCTGGTTGAGACGGACTCACCTTATCTTGCCCCTATTCCATTTAGAGGCAAGACCAATCAACCTGCTTACGTTAAACATGTTGCTGAGGAAGTGGCCAGACTAAGAAATATTTCGATCGATGAACTAGCCAATACAAGTACGCTAAACTTTTTTACATTATTTAAACGAGCAACACCTTGCAATTAACCATGCTTGGTGTTGGTTCTAGTGCAGGAACACCGGTTGTCGGGTGTCAATGTAGGACCTGCTTATCTAACAACCCTAAAAACAAACGCCTACGTTGCTCAGCAGCAATTATCACAGACAATGAGGAAGTTATCCTCATTGATACAGGGCCAGACCTGCGTTCTCAGTCGCTTATCGCAGGCCTAAAACGTGTTGATGCAGTGCTATACACACATACACACGCAGACCATCTCCATGGAATCGATGATTTGCGTGCGTTTTGCCAAATTCAAAAGAAACAGATTCCCCTATACGGCAAGACAGATGCAATGCAACACATACAACAAAAGTTTGGATATGCGATTCGTGCAGCTGGGGATTTCTGGGATTTGCCTGTTTTAAGCCTCAACCCAATATCTGAACAATTCGAACTCCTTGGTATCAAGGTAACGCCAATCCCAGTTAGGCATGGCTACAGCGATATATTAGGATACCGCTTAGGCAATATGGCTTACTTAACTGATGTGTCTGATATTCCAGCCTCATCACTCATGCTTTTGGAGGGCCTAGAGATCCTAATGTTGGATTGCCTGCGTTATAAAGCACATTACTCGCACATTAACATGGAACAAAGCATTGCTTATGCTGGTCTTATTAATGCTAAAAATACATATTTCATCCATATGACCCATGATATTGAGT
This sequence comes from uncultured Methylophilaceae bacterium, assembly GCA_903953055.1. Taxonomy (GTDB): domain Bacteria; phylum Pseudomonadota; class Gammaproteobacteria; order Burkholderiales; family Methylophilaceae; genus Methylopumilus_A. The sequence continues at coordinate 18,363 of CAJBIA010000114.1, read as the reverse complement.
TTGAAGAGCTAAGCGCTATGCTTCCAGAAAATTTGCATGTAGCTTACGACGGATTAAATTTAACGTTTTAATCTATTATTCTGTAATAAAATAGCCGCTTAGAATTCGATAGATCATTAATAGGATTAACCATGACAATTACCAAAAAATCTTTTTTAACCACCATATTATTTGCTTTTGTGAGCTTTAATGCATTTGCAGCCAAAACTACCTATACGGAAGATGACTTCTTGCGTAGCTTTAGCGGAAAATCTAATACGATCGTTTTAGAGAAGCTTGGAAACCCAGACAAGAAGGAGCTATCTGTCAAACCAACGGGGGCGAACACAATGCTTGCTGGAAAAGGTCAGGAGTCATCAAAACCAGTTAATGTTGAGATGTGGTATTACAATGGCCGCGTTAATTACGCACCAAGCAAAACCTACAAATTTACTGAGCTGACGTTTGTAAATGGTCGTTGCATGAACATTGCGTTCTTTAATAACAAGTAAGCGGTGAAGGCCACAAGCAAGGGGCCGGCAAATATTGCTGGCTTTTTTGTCACCTTATTAACTTCGCATAATGTATATTATGTTAAATGAGATATTCACACAGCTAAGGGACTAAATGATTTATTGAGAAACCATCCCCAGCACCGCAGCAATATCGTCTTTAAGCGATGCGTCATTAAGTTCCTTATTGATCCGCAAAGATGCATCAATATAGATTTGGGGATTTTGGTGCTCAGATAATCTAAGTCTCGCCATTAAAAGATTAGATTTAGCTTCCCAATAAGGCCCGCCATTATCTGAAGCCAATTTGAGAATTTTATTGATAGATTTTTCAGCCTGCTCATACTCACCAGCCTCCATATAAATCCGACCTAATTCTAGCCCTGAGTTAGCCTGTGAATCTAAATCGCCATAATGTGTATAGGCAAGTGTGGCCTTAAGTTGGTATTCGATTGCGAGGTTATACTTCTGCTGCTGACTGAAGATGCTCGCTAAATGCTCAAAGGCATCAGCCCGCTCATTGTCGTTAAGGGATAGCTTAATAGCCGCTTGGTAGCTTGTAACCGCCTCATCAAATTGTTTCGTGTTCGATTGAACGTCCCCAATCAACCCGTGTGTAATACGCTGAAAACTTGTATTTTTAAGCGTAATAGCGATATTCAATGATAATTCATACGCACCTATAGCCTCATTGAACTGGTTATTACCCTTGTAAGCATTACCTAGCATTGCGAGTGCCATCATGTGATCATTTGGCAAAATAGACAATTGGTCAACGGACTTAAGTGAAATTACTGCATCAGCAAAGCGCCGGAGGGACATCTGAGCTCGGGACTGGCATAGGAAAATATCTCTCTCAGGCTTATTTTGCTTTAGCAGCTGAGCTGTGTACTCTAAGGCTTTTTCTTCATTTCCAGACTTTACTAATTGATTACATTCGGTAATTTTCTTATTAAGATTTACATCATCAGCATAAGAATATACGTTAATGAACAAGAGCGGTAACAATAAAATATACAATAGATTCATGCTTTCAACCCTACTTGAGTGTGATCATGTTGAGAAATGCAATTTCATCTAGAATCTGAATGCCTAATTCTTGAGCCTTTATAAGCTTACTACCAGCATCAGCCCCGACCACAACGAAATTTGTTTTCTTTGAAACGCTACCACTTACTTTTCCACCAAGGTTTTCAATCATTTGCTTAGCATCCTCTCGACTGATGCTTGGCAATGTTCCTGTTAACACAAATGTTTTACCATTCAACACCCCTGTTGCATCAGTTTTAGCCGTCTCTATTTCCCAATGGATACCTAGGCCACCCTCATCCTCAGGTGCAATAAGGCTACTTAGAATCTCTTGGTTATGCGTTTCTGAAAAAAAATCGACGATTGACTCTGCAACAACTGGACCTACATCCGGCACTTGCTGAAGCTCCTCAAGGCTCGCGTTTTGAATAGCACTAATGCTTCCAAAATGCCTTGCTAAATCTTTTGCAGTTGATTCCCCTACGTTTCTAATACCAAGCGCGTATATAAAGCGTGGGAATGTTGTTTTCTTACTCTTAACAAGCGCTTCTATGATATTTTGTGCTGATTTCTCTCCCATACGATCTAAATTAGCAAGCGTATGAATATCCAATCGATATATGTCAGCTAGACTATTAGCCAAATTAGCGTCGACAAGCTGCCCCACTAACTTATCCCCAAATCCTTCGATATCCATTGCCTTGCGAGAAGCAAAGTGAATCATCGATTGTTTGCGCTGTGCCGCGCAGAAGATGCCCCCTGTGCAACGCGCTACCACGTCATCTTCTTGTTTTTTAATGTACGACCCACAGACGGGACAATGGGTTGGCATAAAAAAGATCAATGCGTTCTCATTACGCTTATCCAATATGACCCTTACGACTTCTGGGATGACATCCCCTGCCCTTCTTACACTAACAGTATCGCCAATACGCACATCTTTTCTTCGCATTTCATCTTCATTATGCAGCGTTGCGTTCGTGACTGTCACCCCACCCACAAAAACCGGCTTCAATCGCGCTACTGGTGTGATTGCGCCAGTACGCCCAACCTGAACATCAATCCCTTCGACAATCGTAAATGCCTCCTCTGCCGGGAATTTATGGGCAATTGCCCATCGTGGCGCTCGGGATACAAAGCCTAACTCCGATTGCTGTGCTAAAGCATTAACCTTATATACGACACCATCAATATCAAAAGGCAGGTTTTGTCGCTGCAAGGCAACTTTTTGATAAAAGCCTAACAATCCGTTAACGCCGCTGACCAAGCCTCTAAGGTTGCTAACAGGCAATTGTAGGCTTTGTAAATAATCCATACAGGCGCTATGCGTTGATAATACTGGCACACCCTCGCCATATCCTAAGCCATAGCAAAAGAAGGATAAAGGCCTTGTTGCGGTGATGTTCGGGTCCAATTGGCGAAGACTGCCTGCTGCTGCATTTCGAGGATTAGCAAATGTCTTATCCCCGCGTAATAGTTGTTGCTGATTAAGCGATTCAAAATCAGATTTAAACATTAACACTTCACCTCGCACTTCAAGAAGCTTTGGTGGATTATCAATATTTAAACGTTGCGGAATACTTCGTATAGTTTTGAGATTATGAGAGACATCTTCACCCGTATACCCATCTCCTCTAGTTGCCCCTTGAATAAAAACGCCATTCTCATAGGTTAGTGTAATTGCAAGCCCATCAAATTTTGGCTCTACGGCATATTCAACTTGGTCAATACCCAAACCATCCCGTACGCGCTTATCGAAAGCTACCAGCTCATCATCACCGAATGCATTGTTGAGAGATAGCATTGCGACTCGGTGCGTAATGCTATTAAAACTCTTAACAGGCTCACCCGCAACCCTCTGAGTTGGGGAATCTACAGATATAAGATCGGGATTTTTCGCTTCAAGCGCTTGAAGTTCACGAAATAAACCGTCATATTCATTGTCGCTTACTGTTGGAGTATCGAGCACATAATACTGATAATCATATAAACGAATGAGATTACGCACTTGTTCAATACGAGCCTGTATCGACTGCATGGAATTCACTGCCGCATTAGCAAAAAGTCCAGCTTGCAAAGGCAATTGCTTATTTTGTGACATACTTAAACTACGAGAACAAACGGAGCGCTACCGCACTACCAGGGGGAATGCCCTTAACGGTCATTTGTACTTGAATCAACTTCAATTGCTGTCTGATTTTCTCAATTTTAGCATCGCTCAATTCCCGCTGATGATCATCTATAAGGGTTGCTGACAGCGAGGAAGCCATGCTTTTTGCCGTTAAAACCATACTATTAAATGTCTCAGTGCAATTTTCTGTGAGAGCAATCTCCATCTGAAAGGTCACGCCCTTGAGAGCTATTGATCTTAACATTTCAACATTGAATGGATTGTTTTCCATATTGATAATTTTGAATTTGGTTTGTTCGTTAATAGACCTTGCGTAAAAGGCGCCGTCATCCTTCAATGTCATTCCGTTCGCTTCAGCTAGACCCCTGAATTTAGTACCAGTAAATCGCCCACTAGCGCCATTCAAAATGTGAAAACCAACCGTTTGATCAACCTCCAAACAAAACGCATCTAAAGCCTTTGCATATTCTAGAGGCTCATGCGTTCCCATCCATTCAACTTGCGCACTTAGCTCATAGGCGACTTCGCTAACAATTTTTTGAAACCGCTGCAAGGTTTCATTTGAAACAGGACCCGCTCTGTCAGCTAACTGCAAACTAAAGGCTGCTTTAGTGAAGTTGGAATTTTCTTGCTCTCTTGTTAGCCTCTGCCATACTTGTGATTCATCTAAGCCATATGCAAAAATGGGCTTGTCTAGATTGACCATGCTCATGAAAAACTTGCGCAACTGATCCCCATTAAATGGACTCGGTAGGAATAATAATGCAGTCAAATCCACGTCTTTATTGATCACTTCTGGCAAGATATTGGTTTTTATTGGCTCCGTTATTAGATTCTCTTCAATAGCTAGGATGGGTTCTTCAACCTCAGCTCGGGGCGCTTCGATATTAGATTCATTCTTTCCGTCTAAAGCACCTTCACCATGGTCAAATCCTTCAATATCAATCTTAAACTCTACCTCGTTTCGAAATTGAACCTCATCAAGCTCATGCCTAACAACGACATCCTTAATTTTTGTTGATGTGTCGATTGAAACAGTCTTTTCCTCAAATTGATCCATTAGCAGATCATCTTGAGGAATTGGAATTTGCTTTTCTGCTGCTTTGCGCATTTTCCGTTCTTGCCACCAATTAAAAACGATGACCATAACGATTAAGCCTAAACCAATCGCTAAAAGTGATATTGTTAAGTCATTTAGTTTATTCAATTGATATTCCCATTAACTTTATTGGCAAATCGCCCTATGTAAATAACTCATGGTTCATTTGCATGGCAGCTTCCATATCCACCTCAACTACTCGAGAAACACCTGACTCTTGCATAGTTACCCCAACAAGCTGCTGTGCCATCTCCATTGTAATTTTATTATGACTAACAAACAAAAACTGTGTTCGCTCCGACATTTTTTTTACCATTGCGCAAAACCTATCTGTATTGCTGTCGTCAAGTGGCGCATCCACCTCGTCCATTAAACAAAATGGCGCAGGATTAAGTCTAAACAGCGCAAAGACTAGCGCTAGTGCAGTGAGTGCTTTCTCACCGCCAGATAACAAATGAATCGTGCTATTTCTCTTTCCTGGAGGCTGTGCAAAAACTTGCATACCTGTATCTAAAATTTCCTCACCCAACAACTCTAGCCTTGCCTGGCCGCCAGCGAATAAGTCTTTAAATAATTCATCAAAGTGACGATTTGCTTCATCAAATGTATGTTGGAGACGCGCTCGCGTCTCCTTATCAATACGTCTTATCGCATCCTCTAGGGTATTAATCGCCTCTTCCAAGTCTGCAGCTTGGCTATCCAAGTAAGTTTTACGTTCACGCTCGCTATTAAGCTCTTGAATAGCGGCTAAGTTTACAGGACCAAGGGCTACCACCTCACCCGCAAACTTTTCCACACGCGCTTCAAAGTCTGAAATTTTAGCGCTAAGGCTTAATTCGTTTGCCAATTCAGCCTCTTCAATACCAACATCTAAAAGCGCAGCTTGGCACTGCTCAAAATGCAAACGGGATTGTTGTTCTTGAAGTCGCGCCTGTTCCAATTTATCTCGGAGCGGATACAAGACTTGTTCGTTTTGCATTCTGTTACGCTCATTAGTTTGCAATTCATTTTCTGAACCTACCATTGCATCACGCGCTCCTGCCAGAGTCACTTCGCGAACTTGCTTTAAATTAATCGCGGCCTCAAGGTTTGCTTTCAAGCCTTCCATCTTTGCCGCATCTAGGAATGCTTCCGCTTCTTTTTTCTTATTATTTAAGGCAACCTTTTCTTCATAAAGTAAATTTACTTTACCATTTAACTCATTAATATTATTTGATATTAACTTAATATTAAATATTTTCTCTTGCATCAGTTTTTCAGCGATCTGCAAATCATTTCTGCATGCATTTAAAGCTAATTCAGCAGCCTGTCTTGCGCTAAATGTATGCTCGCGCCTAGCTTGCAAATCAACAAGTGAGCCACTTGTTGATGAAAGCATTTTTTGTTTTGTTTGTTGCTCATCGCTCAATTGCGTTAAGCGCTGTTGAAGTTGACTTAAATCTATCTGAATCGCATTCTGTCTATCGATGATGTGCTGACGTTGCTGCGTGAGACGCTGCAAATCGACATGAAGCGCATGCTGGGTTTGAGTAAGCTTAGTTAATGCCTGCTGTTGCTCTGTATGCGCATGCCTTGTTAACTGCAACGCTTGTTCATAGGAGGCAAGCGTATTAGAGCCTGATATAATTTGAGCTTGAAATTGTGGCTGTTGCTTATTAAGGTCATCAAGCTCTCGTTGACGCTCCAAGACACCATGCATAGCTGATTGCGCAGCGTAAATAGACAAGCTATAACGTGTATAAACATCACCTTGTGCATTTACTAAATATTCGTGCGCTTTTAGCTTTTGACGTGCTTCGTCAGGATCCTCTCCATCCTCAAGCAAATAAACACTATCCAACCAAGCATCTAAAAGCCCCGCTATGCGCTTATCTCTGACATCAACAAAATCTCGCATGGTTTTCCATGATTGCTTGCTTGGTGAAGTCTTTAAGCTAGATTCAGCAGCCTCTGCAATAACCAATGCGGATGGCGGGCGAATGTTAGGGGTTAGCTTGCCAGCACTTTCATTGAGTAAAGCATTTAAGCGCGAACCCAATACCGCCTCAAGTGCCACCTCCCAGCCTTTTTGGATTTCAACTTGTTGCCAAATTCGCGCTGCACTAGTCAACTGATTGCTACTCAACCAAGCATCAAGCATGGCCTCATGCCCCAAAGAATGCTGGATTTTATTCAGCGAGGTAATTTGAGCATCAATCTGTGCCAGGGTTCGCTCTTGCGCCAATTGCTGTTCACGCATGGATTTAAGCGCTTCCATTTGCGATTGTTCTAATGTTTTTAATTTAGCCAATTCTAAGTTGAGCTTTTCACTCTCAGCCTGCAATGCGGCCGACTGATTCTGTTTATCCTTTAGCTCTTGTTCATTAGGTAATGCAAGGCCAGCCAGCTCGGCCATAAGTCTTTCAAGACGTTGTGTTATTTCAGCAACTGAGCGATTCAAATGTTCTATATTGGTTGACTCTAAGCGGATATTTTGCTCAGCTTCACTCAGTGCGCGCTGAGCTTCAGCGTGGGCTTTTTGAGATGCAAGATGCGCACCCTCTGCTTCAGGAAAAGCGGCTTGACAAAGTGACAACGCCTCGGATGATCGCGCAACTTCCGCCTCAGCACTTTGGGCCTCGGTCATTAATTGCTTTAACTGAGACTCAAGATCAACCCGCAGATTATCTGATTTAATCGTTTGCTCAACTGTTTGCTCAAGCTGTAAATTAAGTCTGTCACGTGCTTCTTGGGTATGTTTAACCTGATTTTCTAAATTAGATACTTCCGCATTGGCCTCATAATATTGGGTTTGCGCAAACTGCACGCTCTCGGTACATGCATAATGCTGCTGGCGAAGACTTTCTAAAAGACTTTCACTTTTACGTAAGGCGGCCATTTGACTTTCAAGGTCAATTACTAGTTTTTCAACAACACGTTGTGTTTTTTCCCACGAGCTACTTGCGTCGCGCTTTTTTAACAGCCATAGCTGGCCTTGTGTATGTTTAAGCGCTTGCTGAAGTTGATGATATTGTTCTGTCACTAGCGCTTGCGATTCTAATCGGGTGATTTGCTTATCCATCTCACCGCGAATGTCTTCAACTCTAGTTAGGTTTTCCCTTGTGTCACGCAAACGCATCTCAGTTTCACGGCGACGTTCCTTATATTTCGAGATGCCTGCAGCCTCTTCCAAGAAAACACGCAACTCTTCAGGCTTCGCTTCGACAATCCTAGAAATGGTATTTTGGCCAATAATCGCATAGGCTCTTCCACCAAGCCCTGTACCTAAAAATAAATCTGCGACATCGCGACGGCGCACAACTGTATTGTTTATAAAATAGGAAGAGCCTTTATCTCGCTCAATGACGCGCTTAACTGCAATTTCTGCATACTGCGACCACTCACCACTCGCATCACCCAAACTGTTATCAAACACAAGCTCAACACTTGCTCTTGAGATAGGTTTTCGATTAGCTGAGCCATTAAAAATGACCGCATCCATAGAGTCTCCACGCAACTCTTTAGCGCTCGACTCGCCCAGCACCCAACGGACAGATTCCATGACATTGGATTTACCGCAACCATTAGGCCCAACAACGCCTACACGTTGACCGTGGATATGCAAAGTTGTTGGGTCAACAAACGATTTAAAACCGGCAAGTTTGAGATGGGTTAAACGCAAAATTAGGATTATTTTTTAGTAAGCTTTGTTAGACAGTATAATAACGTTTTTTGAAGCTAAAAGCCCGATTTCTAACATGACAAACACTCAATCATTAGGTGGAAAGCCAACTGCACTACCCACTAAAGATCTAGAAACATTTGACAATCCAAATCCTAACCGTGATTTTCACATTCACATGGAAATTCCAGAATTCACCTGCTTATGCCCAAAGACAGGCCAGCCTGATTTTGCGATCCTTTATCTTGACTATATCCCAGATCAACTATGCGTTGAATTAAAGAGCCTTAAGCTTTACACATGGTCATTTCGTGACGAGGGTTGCTTCCATGAAGCGGTGACCAATCGAATTTTAGATGACCTTGTTGCAGCTACATCACCAAAATTTATGCGATTGACAGCCAAATTCTTTGTACGCGGCGGCATATTCACTAATGTAATTGCAGAACACCGCAAATCGGGATGGCAACCTCAAGCACGTGTCGATTTAACGCAGTTTGAAAGCAACTCAAATATTCGCGGTTAAAAATCAAAGAAAGTCGGCGTAGAAAGACGAAATACGTTGACAAGGATGCCCGCCCTCATTAATATGGCGCCTCTTTTCACAGGTCTTGAAGTTTAAGGTTTGTCGGGGGTATAGCTCAGCTGGGAGAGCGCTTGCATGGCATGCAAGAGGTCAGCGGTTCGATCCCGCTTACCTCCACCAAAAAGACCTCTGCTGTTAATAAAAGAATAGAATTCTCGCTAATTTAGACTTTAAATAAGCAGTGTTTTTAAGTATAATTTTCACCTCTATGTCCCCATCGTCTAGAGGCCTAGGACACCTCCCTTTCACGGAGGCGACCGGGGTTCGAATCCCCGTGGGGACGCCATAAAATAAAAAAGCCGCTATCCTTCGATGGCGGCTTTTTTATTTTATACAACCCTATGTTAATAATAACTTCAGTCCAGCAATAAACAATACCGATGCTAAAACTCTCTTAATGGTTTCAGTAGAGTAGATCTTAATTCCAAGTGTCGTACCAATTATTGCGCCAATCATAGTTGCTATCACAAACAATGGCAGCTGCGACGGCAAGTTTTGTATAGAAGCGTAATTACCTGCCAAACCAAATAGTGAGTTTAATAAAATAAATACAGCTGCAATTCCGGATGTTTCTCTTGTAGTGCTCCAACCTAAAAATAAAATGAGTGGTGAGAGAAAAATCCCGCCCCCGGTACCTGTTAAACCAGCCAGGAAGCCAATCATTGCCCCCGAAATCATGGCGAGCAAGAAACTTGGATGATGGATGTTTGAGTCAATTCGTTCACTCGCCTTAGTTAATAAACTAATTGCCGAAATAATTAAAATGACACCAACAATAGCCTTATATACATGACTTGGCGCGTTGATGTAGCCACCCAAAAATGCAAAAGGGATTGCTCCAATTGCAATCGGCTTTAGCACCTTAAAATCAAAATATCCCTTCTTAATAAAACGCCAACTCGTGAAAGTTGCAATGCAAATGTTAAGCACTAGAGCTGTTGGCTTAATGACTGGTGTTGCGATACCAAACAAGGTCAAGATAGCGATATATACTGATGCACCAGCATGCCCAACGGATGTATATAAAACTGCTCCAAGCAATAAACAAAGACTAATAACGAAATCAACCGTTTCAATATGCATACTAAGACACCCATTCAATTTTTAGTAAATTATAAAGATCATTTAAATTTAAATCTAAATTGAATTCATAAATTGTTTTAACTAATTTATTTTTTGAGCTTATATACCAACAAATGGTCACCTTGCTTGTAACCGAATATTGAACTGCCTCCAGCTGCTACAGCAATATATTGCTCGCCATCGACTTGATAGGTAATCGGTGGCGCATTAACACCAAAATCATTACTGGCTTGCCATAGAAGCTTACCATTACTTGAGTCGTAGGCATTGAAGTGACCATTACCTTCACCAGTAAATAACAAACCACCACCAGTAATTAAAACGCCACCGACCAGTGGTTGCTCAGTTTTGTTTTGCCAAGCTATTTTGCCTGTTGCCAAATCAATAGAAGATAACACGCCCCAACGTGGCTCTTCAGCTGGCTCAGATGCTGCATAGCGAATAGGCGCTGCGCCATCTTTACCCGGAGTTTCGTGAAGGGTGTATTTGATTGGTGCGTGAATAGCAGCAACAAAGGCATGCTGTGTTGCTTCGTCAATCGCAGCAGGTGACCAATTAGATCCGCCTAAGATTCCTGGATAAAGGGTAACGCCCTCGAATGTGGCTTTAGCGAACAGGTTTTTTTGCGGTACAAAAGCTTCAGATTTCATTAACAGCTCGCCTGTTTTTCGGTCGTTAACAAAAAACCAACCCAATTTACTTGCTTGACCAACAGCTTCAATTATTTTGCCGTCTTTTTTATAGTTGAATAAAATTGGCGCACTAGCAATGTCATAACCCCAAACATCATGGGGTACTTGTTGGTAATACCAACGAAGTTTTCCAGAATCTGCATCAAGCGCAACTAGGGATACTGTATAAAGATTATCCCCCGGACGTGAGACATCATTCATCTGTGGAGAGGGATTTCCCGTACCAAAGTACAAAAGCCCCAATTTAGAATCAATTGCTGGCGTACTCCATGCAGAACCCCCACCAAAGCGAGCTGAGTCTGAAAATTTAGGTAAAGCAGCTTTTTCATCAGTGATATTACGATTTAACGAAATGCCATCAGATGTCGTTTCTTTAAAAGCGCCCTCCCAACCTTTATCCGGAATCGTATCGAACTGCCACACACGTTTACCTGTATTCACATCAAAAGCCGCCAAAAATCCTGGGCGACCGTAACGACCCGTCACTCCAATCACCGCCCCTAGAGGCGCATCCTCACGAGGATTGTCGATATGAAGTCCATATCCGACGCCTGTGATTCCAATAATCACCTTTCCCTTATAGACTACAGGCGCCATTGCCATACCAACGCCTGTGCCCCCTGTCGTTTTAGCTGTTTTATTTGGATCATTTTTATTGAGAGAATCTTGCCCTTCCGTACTCACGTCGACATCAACCGCGTTAATATCCCAAACCTTTTCACCAGTTTTAGCATCCAAGGCAATTAGGCGCGCATCAACAGTACCGACAAATACTTTGCCGTAACCGACTGCAACACCTCGGTTTGCAGGGCCACAGCACATATTCCAATCAGCTCGCCTATTGTGCTTATAGCGCCATAACTCTTTTCCAGTTTTACCATCTAAAGCGACCACATGATTGAATGGGAGTGACACATACATAATGCCATCAACCACAATAGGTGTGGCTTGAAAAGCAGCTTTTACTCCACTTTTAAATGTCCATGCCGTGGTTAAATTTTGTACATTGTCACGATTGATTTGTGTATTTTCTGAGAAGCGTTTATTGGCATAATCACGTCCAAAACTAGGCCAGTCTATATTTTTACCTTGCTGGCTAACTGAATTAATGATGTTACTTGTGGTTACATCATGTTTTTGGATGTTGCTACAAGACGCGAGCAAGCACACACCAAGAACCAATGCATACAAGCCAACGCTTTTATTTAAATGAGCCATGATCAAACACCATTGATTAAGTTAAAGAAAGAACAGTATACAGATTGGTATATCCCATGACTACCGTCAAAACCTAATGAAATCCATTAAAATAGACACATGACTGAACGCTTCGCTCAACTTGAATGGCACAACAAACAGCCCTACTCTAGGATTTATGGTGACGTTTATTTTTCAAGCGATAGTGGCTTAGATGAAACGCATTATGTTTTTTTAGAGAAAAATCAACTTAAATGGCGTTGGAAAAATCTAAAAGAAGATCATTTCACAATAGCTGAAACTGGCTTTGGTACTGGCTTAAACTTTCTATGTGCTTGGAAACTTTGGCGGGAAACTGCACCAAGAACCGCAAGGTTACATTTCATCAGTACAGAAAAATTTCCCCTTAACCTCAATGATTTGGAAAAAGCCTTATCGCTTTGGCCCAGTCTTCAGGAACTTACAAACGACCTAGTCAACCAATATCAGTACGTATCCAAAGCTTGGCATCGGCTAATATTTGATGAAGGCCGAGTTACGCTGACATTGTTGATTGGGGATGTCAATACGACCTTGCCAAAGATTAAAGGTAAGGTAGATGCTTGGTTTTTAGATGGATTTTCTCCAGCTAAAAACCCTGAAATGTGGCAATCCAGCATCTTTGAGCAGATGAATAAACACTCTCATTCGGAAACAACATTTGCTACATTTACGAGCGCCAGCGAAATTAGGCGAGGCTTACAATCAGCAGGTTTTGAAGTATTAAAAGCTACAGGATTTGGTAAAAAACGTGAAATGCTTTTTGGTATATACCGAGGCATATCGGGCAAGAAGCCATCGCCCAAAAGAAGCAGAACTGTGATTGTAATAGGTGGGGGCTTGGCAGGAGCCGCGAGTGCAGAAGCCATGGCGCGACGCGGTTATGAGGTCACACTCATTGAACGACATGAAGCCCTAGCTCAGGAAGCCTCCGGCAATCCACTTGGCGTTCTATACCCAAGGCTTACGGGTGGTGAAACGGCCCTCAATGCCCTTGCCTTGCAAGGTTTTTTATACACATTAGGGTTGCTTAACAATATAAAAATAGACACTGAAAATTATCAGCAATGTGGCGTTTTGCAACTGGCATACAACGAACGTGAAAGAAAAAGGATCGCTTCAGTAGTAAATGAATATCCTAATTTAGTTCAAGATGTTAATGCAGTAACTGCATCAAAATTATCTGGGATTTTTATCAGAAATAATGGCATGTATATCGCTAATGCTGGTTGGATAAATCCCGCCGCTTTTTGCGAAGCGCTCACTCAACATATCAAAATAAAGCGACAAACTAATACCAACGTACTAAGCATCAAAAGAACATCCAAAAGCTGGCAGGTATTTTCTCAAAATGAAATGATTACTGAAGCTGAAAATCTCATTATAGCTAATGCTACTGATGCACAAAAATTCCAACAAACTAGCCATTGTGAGATGCTATCAGTCCGGGGGCAAGTCACACTAATGCCCGCCTTAGGAAGCTCTACAGCCCTTCAAACCGTTATCTGTACAGATGGCTATCTAAGTCCAGCTAGAAAAGGTCAGCATTGCATAGGCGCAACTTTTTCACCTAATGATACAAGGACTGATATTAGGGTAGAAGACCATCAGAGCAATCTGAATATGCTTAAATCTCTTGCACCTGAGTGGGGCAAAATAAATTATGACTTACCATCCCTACAAGGTCGGGCCTCGATTCGAGCAACGACCAATGATTACCTGCCACTTGCCGGCGCTATTTTAGATGTCATCAAAATTAAAGAAAGCCCGCCTAGATACAATACACTGTCTAGCGATTTGCCTTGGTTGGAAGGTTTATATATTAATGCAGGGCACGGAGCTAAAGGCCTTGCCAATGCCCCACTTTGTGCTGAAATTATTGCCAGCATGATTTGTCAGGAGCCAGCACCTGTTAGTGACTCCCTCCTATCCGGATTGGATCCCAATCGTTTTGCTTTACGCCGTTTAGGCTTAAAGCGCCTATCGCAAACGATACAAAATAATTAGCGTAAAATCTTCCTCATGGATATCCAATCAACCTACCACACTGCGTTACAACACCACCAACGTGGGCAGCTAAAGGAAGCTCAGGCACTTTATATCAAGGTGCTTAATGTATTGCCAAACCATGCTGAAGCTTTGCATTATCTAGGCGTTATTTACCATCAAAACAAAGATCATGACTTGGCGGTGAAAATGATTGCTAAAGCCATTGCTATTCAACCCAACAATTCGGATTTTTTAAGTAATCAAGCTTTGGCGTTAAAAGCCTCAGGGCGCATAGAAGACGCCATCAGAAATTTACAGCACGCCTTAACAATCGCTCCTGATGATTTAGAGCTTCATTACAACCTTGGTAACGCCTTTTCCGAAAATGCGCAATATAACTTGGCCGCTCGCTGTTATCGCCATGTCTTGCATGAGCATCCCCAAGACGACGACATAAAACAGCTATTATGTTTTGCGCTTCAAAATTTTGGGAATCAACATCAAGAATCTGGACAATACTCAGAGGCAGAAGCAACCTACCTAGAGGCCATTCACTACATTAAAAATGAGGCGAGCCTTTATTACAACCTAGGGAATGCACAACGCGAACTTGGTAAAACTTCTGAAGCAGCTAAGCAATATAAAAAAGCCATTCAACTTAGCCCAGAAGATGCTGACGCTTACAACAACCTGGGTAACGTACAAAGAGAACTCGGCGATTTAAATGCTTCGATTGCATCTTACCAAAAAGCCTTAGCTCTCAACCCTCGCCTTTATCATGCAAGAGTGCATTTGGTGCATCAAAAACAGCATATTTGTGATTGGACAGATTTAAATCAAGAAATCACCAAAATACGTGAATGGGTGAATAATGTGCAAGAAGCGCAAATTTCCCCTTTTGCTTTTCTTGCCATGCCTAGCACAACACCACATGAGCAGAAGCAATGTGCAGACAATTGGATTAAAAACCGTTATTCATCATTTTTTAATCGAAGTAGAGAGCTTGCTTTTAAATATCAACAGAACCACCAAAAATTGCGCATAGGCTACTTATCCGCTGATTTGAGATTGCATCCACTCGCATCACTCATTTCAGAATTGATTGAGCTTCACAATAGAAATGCTTTTACAATCCATGCATATTCTTACGGAATTGATGACAAAAGCAATGAACGCAAACGTCTTGAAAAGGCTTTTGATCGCTTTGTTGATATTCGCGCTCTATCATCATTAGACGCTGCCAAGAGAATCAACCAAGATGAAATCGATATTTTGGTTGATTTAACAGGCTTCACACAAAATAGCCGAAGCAAAATTGTTGCTCTGCGCCCCGCCGCCATTAACGTCAGTTGGCTTGGCTTTCCTGGCACGATGGGAGATTTAGATGGCGAACCCTTATTCGATTACATTCTAAGTGATGCGTTTATCACGCCGCCAACAGATGCAAGTACCTATTCAGAAAAACTCGCATTATTGCCCAATACTTACCAAGTTAATGACCGAAGGCGCCCATTAGCAGTAACTAAGAGTCGTATTGAATATGGCTTACCTAAAGCAGGTTTCATATTTTGCTGTTTCAACCAAACATTCAAGATACTGCCTGAGATATTTAATTGCTGGATGCATCTTTTAAATCAGACACCAAACAGCGTTTTATGGTTGTTGGAATGCAATCAATGGGCAAAGGCGAATTTAATTCGTGAAGCACAGGCCCGCGGCGTTGATAAAGAGCGATTAATTTTTGCACCACGCGTAACGATGGCTGATCACTTGGCAAGGCAGACCTGTGCTGATTTATTCTTGGATACGCTGCCCTACAATGCCCACACCACTGCAAGCGATGCACTTTGGATGGGATTGCCAGTATTAACTTGTTCAGGTGACACTTTTGCAAGTCGCGTAGCAGGCAGTTTACTGAAAGCCGCTAATTTAGATGAGCTAGTCACAACATCACTTGAAGAATACGAACAAAAAGCTTTAAGACTTGCTAACAACCCTATTGAATTAAAACGCATCAAAAAACAACTTGAAGAAAATCGCGAGAAATTAACTTTGTTCGATACAGCACTATTTACTAAAAACTTAGAAAGCCTCTACCAAGAAATGTGGACGTCTTTCAAAAAAGTCTAAGCCTATTCATTTGTTGCGGCAAACAAAGCGGCCACGACAATTAAAGTGCCTCCAAGCCACTCGCGGAATGACAAAATCTCATCAGTCAATAAGTACGAAGCAACAGCTGCAACCACCAACTCAAACATGAACAAGACTGAAGCTTTAGTCACGGGAATATGGCTAATGCCATATTGAACACACAAAGTAGCTGCCATCAATAAAAATGAAATGGCAAACATTGTGACTAATTGCATTCCGGTTAAGGTCATTGGATTCGGGAGTGGCGCACCCTGAAAGAGAATCAATGCTAAAGACATTAATAACACACCAATCCAAACAGCCATTGACTTAACAGTAATGCTCAGGCTCGAAAAATGACGAGACATTACATTGGTCATTGCAAAACCGACGCCTGAAGACAAGGCGAGCCATTCAGCCATATTGTTTGGTAAAGGTAATGCGTCATATTGCCAAAACATGGTAAAAGAGCCAACAAGCGATAAAGCGATAACCGCAATGCCGCGATTGTTTGTGGGTTCCTTTAGCAAAAAATGTGCGATTAATAGCGTCCAAAGTGGTGACAAATAAAACAGCAACATTACCCGCATCACCTCACCATCAATAATCGCCAAGACGTAACTAAGATTTGTCCATCCAGCCACAATTGCTAGCCAAATAACACTTCTAGGTTGATGAATGGCAGCACGCCATTGCTTATGCAAAATAATGGCGGATACACTTATGGCAATTAAATAAGTATAAAAACTAGAGGCGAGCCCTGAAATCCCCGCATCTTGCATAATTCGATAGGGATACCAAATCACGCCCCAGCAAACTGCGCCAAACAGGAGTCCAAAGGTGGCGAATTGATTTTGGTATTTTTTTATGGGGGGATGATTCAACATAAACTTTCTAAATCAATTGAATTGTTACTTGAGTGTTTAAGCCCGATGCTGCTTCATTTATAATGGCAAGATGAACTCAAATCTTAGCAAATTACAGCCATATCCATTTCAACGTCTAAGAAACTTATTCACTGGCATACGGCCTAATGCTGCTTACGAACCAGTGAACCTATCGATAGGCGAACCTAAACATGATACCCCGACGCTCATCAAAGAGGCGTTGCTTGCTAACCTTGCAGGATTATCTTCCTACCCAACGACGGCCGGGGTACCCGAACTCAGACAAGCTATTGCTAATTGGGCAACACGTCGATATGGCATTCCTTTGCTGAATGCTGAAAAAGAGATAGTGCCTGTCAATGGGAGTCGAGAAGCTTTGTTTGCTTTTGCACAAGCCGTGATCAACACAAAAAAAGTGGCAAACCCGATCGTGATTTGTCCTAACCCATTTTACCAAATTTACGAAGGTGCAGCATTTCTAGGGGGCGCTGAGCCCTACTTTCTGAACACCTTACCTGAAAATCAACATGCCATGGACTTTGATAGTGTACCTGTTGATATTTGGAATCGAACCCAGTTGATTTATGTATGCTCACCTGGCAATCCATCTGGAAAGGTCATGAATTTAGAGCAATGGAAAAAAGTCTTTGCGCTATCTGATCTATACGGCTTTGTAATTGCTGCGGACGAATGTTACTCCGAAATTTATTTTGATGAGGCTATTAAACCGTTGGGCGCGCTAGAGGCTGCACAAAAACTCGGCCGCGATTTTAAACGTTTGGTAGTATTTAGTTCACTCTCCAAGCGATCTAACGTTCCAGGCA
Source organism: uncultured Methylophilaceae bacterium (assembly GCA_903953055.1). GTDB lineage: Bacteria > Pseudomonadota > Gammaproteobacteria > Burkholderiales > Methylophilaceae > Methylopumilus_A. Next base: position 525 of record CAJBIA010000114.1, on the reverse strand, counting down.
TGCGTTCTGGCTTTGTGGCTGGCGACGATATGATTCTTGAGCAGTTTCTGCTTTATCGGACCTATCATGGCTGTGCGATGAGCCCTGCTGTTCAAGCTGCTAGCATTGCTGCTTGGAATGACGAAGTGCATGTCATCGAGAATCGAAGGCTTTACGCACAAAAGTTCAACACCATAACACCCATGCTAGAAAATATCTTAGGTGTTGAATTGCCAGATGCTGCATTTTACCTTTGGGCGAGAACAGACATGCCAGATACCGAAGCTGCAATTCGTTTATATCGTGATTTCAATGTGACGGTACTACCAGGCAGCTTTTTAGCCCGTGAGGCGCATGGCATTAATCCAGGAAAAAACTTTATTCGATTAGCATTGGTTGCTTCATTGGACGAATGTATCGAAGCGGCCAATAGAATCAAAAATTTAATTTAAAGAATTAATAATTGATTTCAATGCATTGATTTATTTTATTAAAAACTAATTGATACATTTGAGGATTTAAGCAATCCACCTCAAAAGTATCATC
>CAJBIA010000113.1 GCA_903953055.1 uncultured Methylophilaceae bacterium | reverse complement strand
TAAAATCATGGTCGGAGAAATCCGCGATTCAGAGACAGCTCAGATTGCCGTGCAAGCAGCACTGACTGGTCACTTAGTGTTTACGACGGTCCATGCCAATAATGTCTTTGATGTAATTGGTCGTTTTATCAATATGGAAGTGGATACCTATAGTTTTGTCTCTGCTTTAAATGGGATTCTGGCCCAGCGTTTGGTGCGTTTAAATTGTCCGCATTGCGCAGTGCCATATCAGCCTTCCGATGAATTGTTGGTGGAATCTGCGGTGACTAAAGCCGCGGCCGCTAAGATGCATTTTTTAAAAGGCCAAGGGTGTGGTCAATGCCGCGGGACTGGCTATAAAGGTCGAATGGCTGTAGCTGAACTGCTGATATTGGATGATGAAATTCGTGAAATGATTGTGGCCCGTGAACCGATCCGTAAGCTGAAAGAAACGGCTAGCCGAAAAGGATTACGTTTGCTACGCGAAACTGCCGTCCAAGCGGTGGCGAACGGCAAAACTACTTTAGAAGAAATTAATCGTGTTACCTTTATTTCACTTTAAGTCTCATTGGCGTGAACGCCAAGTTGCGAGCCTCGCTACCGATGCTGTTGCCGTCGTGCGTTTGCAACAGGGCTTGGGCGTGCGCCTGCTTGAAAAGCGTCATGCTGCCATTGCGCTTAACCCCCAACACAAACCCTGGATCGGCGCTTTGGCCGAGTTGGAAAAACTGTTGGCCCAATCTGGTGCTGGCTTGCCGATGACTGTTGTGCTGTCTAACAATTTAGTCCGTTATAAAATCGTTCCAGCCTTGCCTGCATTTAGTCCGGCTGAAAAAGTGATGGCAGTGGCTACGCATTGTTTTAGAGAAAGTTTTGGTGATAGCGTTGATGGCTGGCGCGTGTGCGTAAATCCTTTGCCCCATGGCGACACATTGCTTATTAGCGCTGTTGATACGGAACTGGTGTCAGGGATCGAAGCGTTGTGCAAGCAATACAATTGTAAGCTCAATTCCATTCAGCCATATTTAATGAGCGGGTTCAATAGCATTCGTCGGCAGATTGATCCCACGGCGAGTTGTGTGGTTCAAGTGGAAGCGGGGCGTCTCAATATTGCCTTAATCAAAGAGGGGTCATGGCAAAGCATCGCAGCTTGCACCATCACAGAAGATTGGTCTAAGGATTTATCTGCCTTAATCGCGCGGGAAATGTTATTAGCGGGTTGGCAAAATGTGCAACCGAAGGTTTATTTTTTAGCGCTCCCCTCATTTAAAGATGAGCAAATTAAGCAGCTATTCAAACAAAATAATCCAGCGTGGCAAATGCTTCAGGCCGACCATAAAGCAATTGCCGGCTATCTGCCCACTCAAGATCAACCTTATGCTATTTCTTTGAGTGCGGTCTTTTAATGATGCATCCGATCTCACTAGATTACGCTTCAACTCGCAAGCCCTCATTGCTGGGGATAGGGGTTCTTGTGCTCGCTGTGATTTTACTGATCACTGCAGCACAGTTTAATCATACCCTTGGGCAGCAAGTGCTTGAGTTAGACCAATCCATCCAACAAGTCAAAGCCAGCCGGGGTTTAAATAAAGAAGCTCCGCAAAGACAAGCAAAGTCTTCGGCTGAACTGGTCGCTAAAATAGAAGAAGCTAAAAAGTTAGCTGCCTTTTTAATGATCCCATGGGGAAATCTTTTTAATGCGCTAGAAGGAGCGGCATTAGAAGATGTGGCCATTTTATCGATCGAGCCGGATTCCAAGAAACGTGAACTTAAAATCAATGCCGAGGCTAAGAATGTCAAGACCATGTTTAGCTACATGGAACGCCTAGAAGCGAGCCATGACTTAGTGAATGTTTATCTGATGAAGCATGAAATATTAGATGACATGGATCAACATCCTATCCGTTTTATGGTGATGGCCAATTGGAAAGAAAAGCCATGAGCCAGCTACTTCGTTCAATGGAGGTCTTACGTCATCAACTCGGTGTCCTTGGAATGTTAGGGCTCTTGGGCTTGTTCGGCTGTGTGCTCATGGGTCTAATTTCATTGATGCCTGCAGAGCAGGCTTTGCAACAAAAAACGCAAGAATTGGCTTTATTAAGGCAACAGCCGATAGGCGATGTCGAGGTGCAAACGCCTAAGCTCAATGATGGGCAGGCGCTTGAAAAGTTCTATCAACAATTTCCGCCGGTCAGTGATCTCTCTAAAATTTTAGCGCAGATCCATCAATTGGCCTTAGACAAAGGGATTCACCTGGTTGTTGGTGAGTATAAAATGGCGCCCGATGTCAACAATCCGCGTTTGATGCGGTATGCGATTGTTTTTCCCGTTCAGTCTAATTATAAAAATTTACATGATTTTATTGCCAGTGCGAGCGAGAAATTTCCAACCTTGGGCTTGTCTGAAGTGAATCTTAAGCGCGACTCT
>CAJBIA010000112.1 GCA_903953055.1 uncultured Methylophilaceae bacterium | reverse complement strand
ATGTTTTTAAGCGCAGCTTCGGTCAAGGGCCCTTGTTGAAGGGCGACAAAAATCTTACGTTGCACCACTTGCCTGGCAGGAATTTGATCTAAGCTTGCCTGCAATCCTTCTTGAGAAAATGTATATAAAAACTGTTTTCGGGAGACCGCTGGCTCTGTCTGTCTTAGTCTTGTGGGCAAGCTTGCTAATAAGGCCTGACCAAACGGATATTGATAATAATCTGCACAAAATCTCAGCAGTCCAAATGTATCGGCATCAAGGGTGGGCTCGCCATCAAACACCTGTGTAATCGATTTTAGTTTTTCAATGGCAAAATCACTGGTATCCGAAATACCAACGACCACACCAACGACTTTGCGTGAACCAAAAGGCACAACAACACGTTGACCAACTTGAACATCAAAACCACCATCGAGATAGTCGAATAGTCGGTCTAAAGGGACATCCAATGCAATTTGAAGAATGTTTTTTTCCATTAAGGCTAAGTCAACATTAGATAAAATGGAATAGGGGATGAGCGCGAGCACTCAATGAGTTAAAATACACCTTTTATACCTCTTAGATATTCTGCCTTGAAAGCACATATTACCGAATTACTGGCACAAGCCGCAAAAAGCTTAACGCAAAACGCTGATTTTGACGGGTCTAATTTTACTATTCATCTCGAGCGCCCAAAAAACAAAGACCACGGCGATTTTTCTACTAATTTAGCCATGCTACTTGCTAAGCCGCTTCGCCAAAACCCACGTGCCATTGCAGAAAGCTTAATCAAAGCCCTGCCAACTTCTGCTTATGTTGAAAAAGTGGAAATCGCAGGGGCTGGCTTTATCAACTTTTACCTCGGTGCCAATGCTAAACAAACCGTCATTAGCTTGATTGCCGAACAAGGCGAAAAGTTTGGGCATAATCAACTTGGCCAAGGTCGCAAAGTGCAGGTTGAGTTCGTTTCAGCCAACCCGACAGGTCCTCTCCACGTCGGTCATGGCCGAGGTGCCGCAGTGGGTGATTGTTTAGCACGCTTACTTGACGCAAACGGGTGGGCCGTCACCCGTGAATTTTACTACAATGATGCTGGCGTTCAGATTGATAACTTGACGCACTCCGTGCAATTACGTTGCAGAGGCGTAACGCCAGACGATGCAACATGGCCTGAAGCTGGCTACCGTGGTGAGTACATTGCCGACGTCGCAAAAGCTTACCTGAACAAGGAAACCGTCATTGCTGACGATATCAAAGTCACCGCAAGTGGTGATGTTGAAGATGCTGAATCGATTCGGGCATTTTCAGTCGCTTATTTACGCCACGAACAAGATTTAGATTTACGTGCATTCCAAATTAACTTTGATGTATTTTCACTTGAATCCGCCCTTTATACAGATGGCAAGGTTGAAAGTACGGTTAACAGCTTAATTGCCAGTGGACATACTTACGAACAAGAAGATGCGCTTTGGCTTCGCACCACAGACTTCGGGGACGATAAAGACCGAGTGATGCGAAAAACTGATGGTGGCTATACCTACTTCGTGCCTGACGTGGCTTATCACGTCGACAAATGGAATCGCGGCTTTCATAGAGTGATCAACGAACAAGGCGCAGATCACCATAGTACTATCACGCGCGTGCGCGCTGGCTTGCAAGCTTTAAATGTTGGTATACCTCAAGGATGGCCTGATTACGTATTGCATCAAATGGTCACGGTGATGCGAGGTGGTGAAGAGGTCAAATTATCCAAACGTGCCGGCAGTTATGTCACCCTTCGCGACCTCATAGAAGAGGTCGGTTGCGATGCAACGCGCTACTTCTTAGCCGCGCGTCGTGCAGACTCACAATTAATTTTCGATATCGATTTAGCCCGCGCACAAACTAACGATAATCCAGTTTATTATATTCAATATGCACACGCACGGATTTGCAGCGTCCTTGCCCAATGGGGCCGTGACACAAAAATCTTATCTACCGTAGATTTAAGCCCCCTCAATAGCGCGCATGATGCTGCTTTAATGCAACGCTTAAGTGAATTCCCCGAGGTGATTGAGACTGCTGCGGTGGATTTAGCTCCTCATAGTATTGCAAATTATTTAAAAGATTTAGCAAGCGACCTGCATAGCTTTTACAATGAGCATAAAATCCTCGTTGAAGATGAAACAACTAAATTGGCGCGTTTAGCACTTATTAGTGCAACGCAACAAGTTTTACGAAATGGCCTTGAGTTGCTAGGGGTAAGCGCCCCTAACAAAATGTAAGGATTATTTGATTCAAAATATGTAATTAAGTGGATATCAATATGACTAGAGATTACAAACCAGCGCCAGCTAAACCTGAAAAAAATTCTAATCCATTTTTAAACGGTCTAATTGTAGGCTTACTCGCTGGGGTAGCAATTGCGGTTGCGTTTACAGTGTATATCAAAGGTGGGGAGAGTCCTTTTACTGCCAAGAGTAATACCAATGTAACGGTAGAGTCTGGCGATCCTGTTGAGACGAAAAAAGCCCCGACCGCTGACGCAGCGCCGACTAAAGATCGTTTTGAGTACTACAATATCTTGCCAGGCAATGAATCTAAAGTAACCGAACAAGAAATAAAACAGCTTCAAAATGATAACACCAAGCCTACAGAAACTTACTTTCTTCAAGTCGGTGCATTTCAAACTGAACAAGAAGCAGACAACATGAAAGCTAAGTTGGCCCTGCTTGGTTTAGAGGCCCTCATTCAAACCGTCAACATTCCTGAAAAGGGAGTGTTGCACCGTGTACGTGTTGGCCCATTCGCAGATCCATCTCAAATTACTAAAACTAAAAATGATTTAGTAGAGAACGGATTTAAAACTGACTTAATCAAAGTTAATACAAACTCTGTTCAATAAATTGTCAGCGAGAATGATCGAGATACGTTAATTAATTTGTGATAAAAGATTTAATTTTTAAAGGATATTAAACATGAAAAAACTTCTTACAGCGCTCATGTTGCTTGTTTCTACAGCAGTCATGGCAGAAGCCCCACAAAGTGGCACTGAATTTAGCCCTACGACCCAAATCATTCCAACAGACAATCCAGCAAAGATTGAAGTAACCGAGTTGTTTTGGTATGGCTGCCCTCATTGTTATGCATTAGAGCCACAACTAGCTGCCTGGGTAAAAACTTTACCTAAAGACGTGGTTTTTAAACGCGTTCCTGGGCTGCCTCGTCCTGATTGGGCACCGATGGCTAAAGCTTACTATGTGATGGAAGCATTAGGCCTAACAGAAAAGTTGCATAGCAAACTATTTGATGCGCTTCATAAACAAAAAGCTTTTCTTCCAAATGATGAACGTGCGACGATCGATTGGATTACTAAAGAAAGTGGTTTAGATCATAAAAAAGTAGAGGCGGAATTTAACTCTTTCTCAATGAATACTAAACTTAATCAAGCAGCGCAAATCTTCCGAGCCTCTGGAGCGACAGGTGTTCCAACATTAATTATTGATGGCAAATACACCACTTCTGTGACGATGGCTGGAGGCAACCAAGAAGTATTTAATGTTGCCAATTACCTCATTGAAAACATCAGAAAAGACAAAGCCGCTAAGAAATAATTACGGACACAATTGTGTCTCAACTTAAAGTATTTATTACTGGCGCCTCAAGTGGCATAGGGCAAGCACTCGCTGAGCACTATGCCAGTGAAGGCGCCATTATTGGCTTAGTGGCAAGACGTCTTTCTTTATTAACATCGCTTCAAGAAAAACTCCCAACAAAAACCATTATTTACGCAGTTGATGTAAGAGATTCCGATGCTCTAGAAAAAGCAGCGCAAGACTTTATTGCACAATTTGGCCCGCCTGATATTGTGATCGCTAATGCTGGCGTTAGTGCTGGCACACTCACTGAAAATAAAGATGACATCAAGACCTTCAAAGGGGTGATTGATATTAATTTGCTCGGTATGGTGCATACATTTCAACCATTTATTCATGTGATGAAGCAGGCTAAAAAGGGAAGCTTGGTCGGCATTGCGAGCGTTGCTGGCATTAGAGGCTTACCTGGCGCTAGCGCCTATAGTGCATCTAAAGCCGCGACGATTGCCTACCTTGAAAGCTTACGCGTTGAATTAAATCCTAGTGGAATTAACGTCACTACGATTGCACCCGGTTTTATCAAAACACCAATGACGGATATCAATCAATATCCCATGCCATTTTTAATGGCGCCTGATATTGCAGCCAAAAAGTTCGCCCAGGCGATCGCCAAGAAAAAACGCTTTATCGTCATCCCATGGCAAATGGGCTGTTTAGCCAGAATTTTACGTTTCATCCCGCCCTGGCTTTGGGACTTCATGATGAAAAATGCACCGCGCAAAGCGCACGCTAATTGGGACTGGCTGTAAAAGTTCAAGATACTTCCAATGTTAAATCTTTCAATGCATAGCGTTCAGTTTTCTATCGAAATCGTCGCTACGTTCGCATTTGCGCTTTCTGGACTAATTGCTGGCATTCGAAAAAAAATGGACGTTGTCGGCCTATGCATCGTTAGTGGAGTATCTGCTTTTGGTGGCGGAACACTCCGAGATATCTTACTTGATAGACGACCATTCTTTTGGGTCAGTCATTCGGTTTGGCTATGGGGTTTAATCGCAACTTGCATCCTTGCCATGATTTTTATGCGCGAGCGACATATCAGCATTACAGAAAAAGCGATTCAAATTCCTGATGCTTTAGGCCTCGGTTTATTTGCGGCATTAGGAACACAAATTCCGTTGGATTTAGGAATGCCAGCAATTGTTGCAGCACTAATGGGCATGATGACCGCGGTCTTTGGTGGGGTACTAAGAGATATTTGTTGTAACGAAATTCCTAAGGCATTCAATGACCACCAACCTTATGCGGTGTTAGCATTTCTTGGAAGCTGGTTATTGATTGGTTTATCAGAACTCAATTTGCCTGGATGGCTCGTTCTATTCTTGTCGGCTAGCATCACGACGTTATTAAGAGGCCTGGCAATACAATTTAAATGGCAATTGCCTAGCGCAAAAATTACATAAATTATTTGTTAATCACTCTAAACAAATACATCCCTATCAACATCGCACCGACAAATAATAATGTTTGTGGGTTACCAAAAAATAATGCCGTAATCGCTGGGGCAGGACAATACCCTACGATCCCCCAACCAATGCCAAATAAAGCAGAGCCAATGATCAATTGCTTATCAATCTCCGTTCTTTTTGGTATTTCAAAATCTAAATTAAAAAACGACGCCCTCCTTCTTTTAGCATAAGCAAAAGCAAAATAACTCACAAATATGGCTGAAATCATTACAAACACTAATGATGGATCCCAATGCTTTCCTACGGTTAAGAAACCAATAATCTTTGATGGATTGGTCATTTGAGAAACGATGAGACCTAACCCAAACACAATGCCTGCAAATAGCGCAATCAAACTACTCATACAAATACTCGCTGCATTAAAAATACAGTCAGCGCCCCAAATGAAATAAAGGTGATTGTTGCTATCATTGACCGTATCGATAGTCTTGCGATGCCACATACACCATGCCCACTAGTACATCCAGAAGCATAACGGCTACCGAGTCCTACTAATAAGCCGCCCACGATAATCATTAAATTATTAGTAGTGATTGTAGGCACTGGCATAGGCTTATAAAGGTTGTAGATAAAAGGTGATATCAAAAGGCCGATCACAAAAAATAATCGCCAATAATTGTTATGAATCGGTTTATTAATCAGGTCACTTATAATGCCGCTCACACCCAACACCTTACCGTTAAAAAGTAAGAGAAATGAAACGGCGATACCAATGAGCACGCCACCAATTAAAGCTTCAATGATCATATTTAAGTTAAGCAATTTTCGCCTGTTCAAAAGCTGTGAGTGTTTCAGCAGCGTACATTAAAGAAGGTCCGCCGCCCATATAGACGGCCATACTTAATGTTTCCACCACTTCTTCTTGGGTAGCACCTAACCTCGCTAAAGCTTGCGTATGAAAGCCTATACAGCCATCGCAATGGGAAGCAATTCCCAGCGCTAATGCTATTAATTCCTTAGTCTTTTTATCAAGAACACCATCTTGAGTCGCTGCTTGCGATAACAATCCAAAGCCTTTCATCATGTCAGGGGCTTGGGTTCTTAATTTTGCTAAAGACTGACTAATATCTTGTGTGATTTCATTATATTGCTTTGTCATATATAATCCTTTTATATTTTGTAAATATATATTATATAAACTTATATAATATATCAAGCATTATTTTAAGGAATTACGTAATGACTCAAAAAATTGACTTAAAGAAAATGACTTCATCCGCCGAGAAGGCTTGTAAATTGATGTCCGTATTGTCTAATCGTGATCGAATGATTTTGCTGTGCGAGATCAGTCAGGGTGAAAAATGCGTCAGTGAGTTAGAAGAAACTTTACAAATACATCAACCAACACTATCACAGCAATTAACAGTACTAAGAACTGAAGGCCTTGTTAAAACAAGGCGCGAAGGAAAGCTTATTTATTATTCTTCAGTGAGCCCAATAGCCCAATCAGTGATGGGTATTTTATATGAACATTACTGCACAAAATAACATCAAGCGAGCTTATTCAACCGTCACTGATTTTGCGAGGTTACGTGGTTTATCTACATCAGTCCCTTTTAACAATGCGGCATGGTAAGCAAGCAATTGAACTGGGATCGTATGCAAGATCGGAGAGAGCACACCCACATGACGTGGGGTGCGAATAACGTGAACACCTTCGCTTTCAGCAAAATGGCTATCTGCATCAGCAAATACAAAAAGTTGACCACCGCGGGCAGCCACTTCTTGCATATTTGATTTCACCTTCTCAAGCAGCACGTCATTCGGGGCAATCACGACAATCGGCATATCACTATCTACCAAGGCCAATGGGCCATGTTTAAGTTCTCCGGCAGGGTAGGCCTCAGCATGAATATACGAGATCTCCTTGAGCTTTAAAGCCCCCTCCAATGCGATTGGATAATGGATGCCTCGGCCTAAAAACAAAGCATGATGTTTATTAGCAAAGGCTTTTGCCCATTCTCGGATTTGAGGTTCTAAATTCAGCGCATGTTGCACACTTACCGCAAGCTGACGAAGCGCATTTAAATACTGCTGTTCTTGTTTACGATTAAGCAAACTACGTTGCTTCGCTAAAGTAGCAGCCAAAGTAAACAATGCGACCAACTGAGTGGTAAATGCTTTGGTAGATGCCACGCCAATTTCTGCCCCTGCACGTGTATAAAAAACAAGGGACGAAGCACGAGGAATAGCACTCTCTTGAACATTACATATGGCCAATGTGAGATTCTGACCTAACGATTTAGCATGCTTCAACGCTTCCATCGTATCGAGGGTTTCACCCGATTGCGAGATCGTCACGATCAGTTGTTTCGGGTTTGGGACTGATTGACGATAGCGATATTCACTCGCGATTTCTACACTGGTCGGAAGTTTTGCAATATCTTCGATCCAATATTTGGCAGTCAACGCAGCATAGTAACTGGTGCCGGCTGCCAAAATAAGAATGCTATCCACTTGATTGAAAATTGCTTCAGCGCCATCACCAAATAGGGCTGGCGAGAAATGATTATCATCAATTAATGCTTCAATGGTGTCGGCTAAAGCACGAGGTTGTTCGTGAATTTCTTTTTGCATGAAGTGGGCATAAGGGCCTAACTCCATCGAGGCTAAGGAGACATCACTTAAATGTACTTTACGTTCAACTACTTTACCATCTGCCCCAAATACGGTTACACCATCACGTCGAATTTCTGCAACATCCCCATCTTCTAGATACATCACTTTACGGGTTACGGACAACACGGCAGAAACATCCGAAGCAATAAAATTCTCCCCCTCACCTAAACCAATAAGCAAGGGGCAACCAAATCGAGCCGTAATCATCGCGTTAGGTTCTTTAACTGAAATCACGCTAATCGCAAAAGCCCCTGTTAACTCAGTCACCGCTTTTTGGGTTGCCGCAAGTAGAACTAAACCCTGGTTGTGATAATAATGAATGAGATGCGCGATCACTTCCGTATCGGTTTGCGACTCAAAAACGTAACCAAGTTTTTCTAAACGATCACGCTGCTCATCGTGATTCTCGATAATGCCGTTATGCACAACAGCGATTTCATTTTTTGAGACATGAGGATGGGCATTACTTTCTGTAACACCGCCATGCGTTGCCCAGCGGGTATGGCCAATGCCTATTTCACCATGGAGCTGCACTTCATTTGCTTTGTCTGTCATTGCAGCAACCCGGCCAACTGCTCGGACCCGCTCGATAGACTTGCCATTTAACACAGCAATTCCCGCTGAATCATAACCGCGATACTCGAGACGACTTAAGCCTTCGATTAGGGTCGAAACAATATTTCTACTTCCGATTGCGCCAACAATGCCACACATAATGATCTTTCTTTTACTCTCTAATTATTTTTTAACTGGGCGTTTCCAGTTAGGGATACTCTTTTGATCTTTAGCACGACAGAAAGTCAATTGCCCTGCTGGAGCGTTCTTTGTGATGGTCGAGCCAGCTGCAATTGTAGCACCTTCACCAATCACTACCGGGGCAACTAACTGGGTATCCGAACCAATAAATACGTTATCTTCAATGACCGTTCTGTATTTGTTTACGCCATCGTAATTACAAGTAATGGTGCCAGCTCCAATATTGACGTTTTGACCGATGGTTGCATCTCCCACATAACTCAAATGATTTACTTTTGAGTTCACACCAATTTGGCTATTTTTAATTTCAACAAAATTTCCGACATGCGCTGAATCGGCAAGTTCTGCACCAGGACGTAATCGTGCATAAGGTCCTAACTTACAATCGGCTGCCACTTTTGCTTGATCGATATGCGTAAACGCAGCAACGGTTGTTGCCCGACCAATGACACTATCTTTAATCACACAATAAGGACCAATTTTAACTTGATCAGCCAATATCACATGACCTTCAAAGACACAGCCCACATCAATTTCAACGTCCTTGCCGATTGCTAACTCGCCCCTTACATCAATTCTAAAAGGGTCAGCAATTGTTGCGCCTGCTTCCATCAATTTGGTTGCATAAGCGAGCTGATACACACGCTCCAAACCCGCTAAGTCAGCTTTTGAATTAACGCCTGCTACAGAAGACTCGTCATGGGTCACTTCTGCTTCAACACTCAGGCCTTCATTAACTGCCATTGCAATAATATCTGTCAGGTAATATTCCCCTTGCGCGTTATCATTGCTCAGTTGTGATAACCACTTTTTCAATTTGCCATTATTCACAGCAATAATTCCAGTGTTCACTTCCGTAACTTTCTTTTGCGCTTCAGTAGCATCTTTATGCTCAACAATGGAGACAATATGACCCTGAGCATCTCTAATAACCCGACCATATCCGGTTGGATTTTCTTTATTCACCGTTAGCAAACCAATAGATTTTGTTTTATTGAGCAGTGCTAAACAGCTTGATGCATTTAGCAAGGGAACATCCCCTAATAAAATAAGCGTGGTTCCGTCGTCATCTAATTTGGGCGACGCCTGCAAGACGGCATGACCTGTTCCCAATTGCTCTTTTTGTTCTACCCAAATAATGTCTTCTTGAGTAAAAGCATTGGGAACCGCATCACCACCGTAACCGTAAATAACGATCATCTTACTCGGTGACAGGGCTTTTGCTGCCTCTATTACATGTTGGAGTAATGGCTTACCAGCTAAACAATGCAAAACCTTAGGGGTCAAGGATTGCATACGCGTTCCTTTACCTGCTGCAAGAATGACAATATTTACTTTTGTTGGCATGGTTGATGATGACTTGTAGTTTTAATCAATATTTTCATTGTAATGGAATCGCGCGATCAAAACAAAAAAGGCAGCCTAAGCTGCCTTTTTTGATGAAATTAAAATAATGCTTCTAGTGTGTTGTTTTACGCAGCTTAGCAATTGCTTGAAGTTGAGCAATCGCTTCAACCAATTCGCTTTGTGCCAATGCGTAGTTCACTTCACTTGCGTTACTTCTTAAGGTTTCTTCAGCTAAACGTTTCACTTCCAACGCTTTCGCCTCATCCAAATCTTGACCACGAATTGCTGTATCAGCAAGCACTGTCACTAAACCAGGTTGAACCTCAAGAATACCACCAGAAACAAAGATTAATTGTTCGTCGCCTGCTGCTAACTTAATACGCAGCGCGCCCGGCTTAATCGTAGTAAGCATCGGCGTGTGACGTGGGTAGATACCAACTTCACCCATGATCGCAGGAGCGACAACAAACTCTGCCTCACCTGAGAAAATGGATTCTTCAGCACTCACTACATCGATTTGTATTGTTGTTGCCATATTAGTTACCTATTTGCTTTCTGTCTGTTTAGCTAGTTTTATAGCAAATTACAGAGTTTTAGCTTTTTCTACAGCTTCTTCAATTGCGCCAACCATGTAGAACGCTTGCTCTGGCAGGTGGTCGTAATCACCGTTCACAATACCTTTGAAACCTTTGATGGTTTCTTTTAATGGCACGTACTTACCTGGCGCGCCAGTAAACACTTCAGCAACGTGGAAAGGTTGTGACAAGAAACGTTGAATTTTACGCGCACGGGCAACAGCCAATTTATCTTCTGGCGCCAATTCGTCCATGCCAAGAATCGCGATAATGTCACGCAACTCTTTATAACGTTGGAGTGTTTGTTGAACGCTACGTGCTACTGAGTAGTGCTCTTCACCAACCACGAGTGGGTCCAATTGACGTGATGTTGAGTCAAGTGGATCAACTGCTGGGTAAATACCCAATGATGCGATATCACGTGACAATACAACGGTTGAGTCCAAATGTTGGAATGTTGTCGCTGGTGACGGGTCAGTCAAGTCATCCGCAGGCACATAAACCGCTTGAATAGAAGTAATAGAACCAACTTTAGTTGATGTAATACGTTCTTGTAAGCGGCCCATTTCTTCTGCCAATGTTGGTTGGTAACCCACCGCTGATGGCATACGACCTAGCAACGCTGATACTTCAGTACCAGCCAATGTGTAACGGTAGATGTTATCTACGAAGAACAAAATATCACGGCCTTCGTCACGGAATTTCTCAGCCATGGTCAACCCTGACAAAGCCACACGTAAACGGTTGCCTGGTGGTTCGTTCATTTGACCAAACACCATCGCCACTTTTGATTCAGCCATGTTGTCGAGCTTAATAACGCCAGCTTCAGCCATTTCATGGTAGAAGTCGTTACCTTCACGAGTACGTTCACCCACGCCCGCAAACACTGACAAACCTGAGTGCTCTTTAGCAATGTTGTTAATCAATTCAAGCATGTTAACGGTCTTACCTACACCAGCACCGCCGAATAGACCAACTTTACCGCCTTTAGCAAACGGACAGACCAAGTCAATCACCTTAATCCCTGTTTCGAGCAAGTCTACTGATGGAGACAATTCTTCAAATGTTGGAGCGTGTTGGTGAATCTCACGACGTTCGTCGGTTAAGATTGGACCAGCTTCGTCGATTGGACGGCCTAGCACATCCATCACACGGCCGAGTGTCGCTGTACCAACTGGCACAGAGATACCAGCGCCAGTTGCTTTCACAGCCATGCCACGACGTAGGCCGTCACTTGAACCCATCGCAATGGTACGAACAATACCATCACCTAATTGCTGTTGAACTTCGAATGTAAGGCCAGCCTCTGCTGTAGAACCTTCTTCGTCTAATACCAAGGCTTCATAAACCTTAGGCATTTGGTCGCGCGGAAATTCCACGTCAACAACAGCGCCGATACACTGAACAACTTTACCTTGACTCATCTTAATGATCCCCATCTATGCTTAATTCGATATTTATATTCGATATTGATGTCGTTATTAACCCGATACCGCTGCCGCACCACCAACAATTTCAGAAATTTCTTTTGTAATCGCTGCTTGGCGCGCTTTGTTATAAACCAGTTTCAATTCGCCAATCACAGTCTTCGCATTATCAGACGCTGCTTTCATAGCCACCATACGAGCACTTTGCTCAGAGGCCATGTTTTCAGCGACCGCTTGATAAATGACCGATTCAATATAACGAACCATCAAATCATCAATCACCACTTGCGCTTCCGGCTCGTAGATGTAATCCCAATGACCTTTCGGTGCACCAAGATTTTCACCTGAAAGTGGTAGCAGTTGCTCTAATTTAGTTTCTTGTTTCATGGCGTTAATGAATTTGTTGTAAACCACATACAACTGATCAATTTCGCCAGCAACGTAGGCATCTAGCATCACTTTAACTGGGCCAATAAGTTTGTCCATGTGCGGGGCATCGCCCAAACCAATGAGCTGTGATTTCACATCTGCATTGATACGACCCATGAAACCTAAGCCTTTGTTACCAATTGCACAGACCTTCACAGAAAGGTTTTCAGCTTCCCAAGCTTGCATTTGATTCACAGCAACGCGTAACGCATTGGTGTTCAAGCCGCCACACAACCCTTTATCAGAAGTCACAACGATCACACCTACGCTTTTAACGCTGTCACGTTTGATCAAGAAAGGGTGCTTGTACTCAGGCTCAGCAAATGACATGTGCGCCGCAACATTGCGAATCTTTTCTGCGTATGGACGTGCAGCACGCATACGATCCTGCGCTTTACGCATTTTCGATGCTGCTACCATTTCCATGGCTTTGGTGATCTTACGTGTATTTTCTACACTTTTGATCTTGGTTCTAATTTCCTTACTACCAGCCATTATTTAGCTCCAGCTTGAGTACGAATTAATAAGCGCTATTGGCTTTGAAATCTTCAATGGCGGATGTCAATTCTTTGTCATCATCCTTTGAAAGATCTAAAGTTGATTCAATACGCTCTACCAAGCCTTTGTATTTGGCTTTGATGAATGCATGTAGTGCAGATTCAAATGCCAACACTTTAGTCACTGGCACATCATCCAAATAACCCTTGTTTGCTGCTTGCAAGCTGATCGCCATTTCTGAAACAGAAAGTGGTAAGTATTGTGCTTGCTTCATCAACTCTGTCACCAAACGACCGCGTTCAAGTTGCTTACGTGTTGCTTCATCCAAATCTGAAGCGAACTGAGCAAACGCTGCCAATTCACGGTATTGAGCCAATGCCAAACGAACGCCGCCGCCAAGTTTCTTAACAACCTTAGTTTGTGCTGCACCACCCACACGAGACACTGAAATACCAGCGTTAATCGCAGGACGGATACCAGCGTTGAACAAGTCTGTTTCCAAGAAGATTTGACCGTCAGTGATCGAAATCACGTTCGTTGGAACGAATGCAGAAACGTCACCCGCTTGTGTTTCAATAATTGGCAAGGCAGTTAATGAACCTGTTTTGCCTTTGACTTCGCCATTCGTGAATTTTTCTACGTACTCTTCGTTGACACGAGCTGCACGCTCTAACAAACGTGAGTGGAGGTAGAACACGTCGCCTGGATATGCTTCACGGCCTGGTGGACGACGAAGCAATAGTGAAATTTGACGGTAAGCAATCGCTTGCTTTGTCAAATCATCATAAATGATCAATGCATCTTGACCACGGTCACGGAAGTATTCACCCATCGTACAACCAGAATATGGTGCAATGAATTGCAACGCTGCTGAGTCAGAGGCAGAAGCCGCAACAATGATGGTGTAATCAAGCGCACCGTATTGTTCTAGTTTTCGTACCACGTTAGCAATTGTTGAAGCCTTTTGGCCAACAGCAACGTAAATACAGGTCATGTTTTGACCCTTTTGGTTGATGATCGCATCAACTGCAACGGCTGTCTTACCAGTTTGACGATCGCCAATAATCAATTCACGTTGACCACGGCCTACTGGAACCATCGAGTCAATCGCTTTAATACCAGTTTGTACTGGTTGGGAAACTGATTTACGTGCAATAACGCCTGGCGCAACTTTTTCAATTTTGTCAGTCATTTTTGCATTGATTGGACCTTTGCCATCAATTGGGCGGCCCAACGCATCCACTACACGACCGATAAGTTCTGGACCTACTGGCACTTCCAAAATGCGACCTGTACATTTACAGATGTCACCTTCAGTGATGTGCTCGTAATCACCAAGAACAACGGCACCGACTGAGTCACGCTCTAGGTTCAACGCTAAGCCGAATGTATTACCTGGGAACTCGATCATTTCACCAGCCATTACATTTGATAGGCCGTGAATACGAACAATACCGTCCGTGACTGAAACTACCGTACCTTGTGTACGTGCCTCAGCCGTCGTGGAGAAATTCTCCAATCGACTTTTAATCAGTTCACTGATTTCTGATGTTGATAACTGCATTTTTATGTCTCCTGACCTATGATGGTCTAAACTTTTAAGTGTCTAACCTTTAAGCGTGTATGCAAGTGACTGCAATTGGGCGCGGACAGATGCATCAATCACTGTATCGCCAACTACAATTTTAATCCCACCAATTAATTCAGGATCCAATTTCACTTGAGCTTCAATTTTTTTACCAAACTTTGCTTCTAATTGTTTCACCAAAGCTTTTACTTGTGCGCCAGTTGGTTTTGAGGCCGCTGTCAATTCTGCTTCTAGCACCCCTTCATCTAGCGCTTTTAGTTCCTCAAAAGCAGCAACAATGTCAGCAACGATGACTAATCGATCATTTTCGATTAGTAACTTCACCAAGTTCACCGCTGCATGGCCTAGCTTGCCATCAAAAATGGAAAGCAAAGCACGTTCGAGCTCGCTTGAAGGTAATTTTGGATCATCAATTAAGACTTTTACTTGCGCGTTCTGTGTGACCGCAGCAATGAAAGCCAATTCATGAGACCACTTATCTAGTGCTTTTTTTTCCTTAGCCAAGCGAAAAATCGCAGTGGCATAAGGTCTCGCTATCGTTATCGCTTCAGCCATGATTTACCAAGGCCTCCTAAAGCTCATTCGCGATTGCAGTTAAAATCTCTGCGTGCGCTTTAGCGTCAATTTCTTTACGCAAGATTTTTTCTGCACCGGCGATTGCTAACGTCGACACTTGCTGACGTAAGCCTTCTTTAGCACGATTAATCTCTTGCTCAATTTCAGCTTTTGCACCAGTGATAATGCGATCGCCTTCCGCTTTAGCGGTGCCCTTAGCATCTTCAACAATTTGTGTCGCACGTTTTTCAGCGAGCGCCAAAATTTCAGATGCTTTTACTTTAGCTTCGGCAAGTGCTTCAGAAGCACGCTTTGAAGATTGCTCTAATTCAGCGCGGCCTTTTTCACCAGCAGCTAAACCATCAGCAATATCTTTTTGACGTGTTTCGATTGCATTTAGCAAAGGTGGCCACACAAATTTCATGGTGAACACGATCAGCACAAAGAATGCAATCGCTTGTGCTACCAGTGTAAAGTTAATATCCATTTTTGCTCCCAGACTCCAGTTAAGCTAATTAATTATTTGATAGCTTAGTGAGGAACAACGCTTAGTAGTGGGTTTGCAAATGCAAACATCATTGCAAGACCAACACCAATAATGAATGAAGCATCGATAAGACCCAATAGCAAGAATACTTTACCTTGCAATGCTGGGATCATTTCTGGTTGACGTGCAGCGCCTTCCAAGAAACTAGCACACATGATACCAATACCGATACAAGCGCCAGCAGCACCCAAACCGATAATTAGACCAATACCAATACCAGTGTATGCTTGAATTGTTGCTAAAAATTGAACAGCTTCCATTACATTTCCTTTCAAATTGAGGGATATTACTAAGTACTACATTTACAACTAAATTACTAACCTACTAAAAACAAAAAACTGTTAATGACTTTCTTGTGCCATTGCCAAGTAAACGACTGTCAGCATCATGAAAATAAATGCCTGTAACGCAACAATCAGAATATGGAAAATTGACCAGCCAGCCCCTAAAATCGCGCCAGCGATCGTGCCTGTTACGCCGGTGGCTGCCCATAAGCCTAACAACAAGAAAATAACCTCACCCGCATACATGTTGCCGAAAAGTCGCAATGAGTGTGAAAGTGGTTTTGATACATATTCGATTAGATTGAACAAGAAGTTGGCTGGCCAAATAAGCGGATTTGTACCGAATGGTGAACAAAACAATTCATGAATCCAACCACCAAGACCCTTTGCTTTGATCGCAAAGAAAATCATTAAGAACCACACGGTCAATGCTAATGCAAATGTTGTGTTAATGTCAGAGGTAGGAACGACACGCCATTTAGTATGCTCGCCACCGATGGCGCTGACTAATGCTGCAACCCAATCTACGGGCAAAAAGTCCATTGCGTTCATCATCAGCACCCAAACAAACACGGTTAAAGCTGCAGGGGCAATAAAAGCATGGCGATTGCCGTGATAAATGTTTTTAACTTGATCATCCACGAAATCAAAAACCAATTCCATAAAAGCCTGACGTTTCGTTGGAACACCTGCTGTGGCACCACGGACAACCCACCAAATAAGACCAAGTGTAATCACACCCAACGCGACTGACATGACCAAAGTATCGACGTGCAATGACCAGAATGATCCTTGACCAATTGATTGACTATTGAATGAGAGGTGATGCTCTATGTAGCTAGATGGAGTTAATGCGTGTTCAGTTGCCATAAATCAAACCCTTAAAAACTTGCGTCTATCTTTATTTTTTATCTAAACCAAAAAAAGCGGCACCAGACAAGATTGCTGAAGCTGCTAGGCCCACAATCAAAGCGATTGGAACCAAATGTTCGCTGTACAACTTAAATGTTAAGAATAGAAGCAAGGCAATCACGAAAATCTTGACGGCTTCTGCCTTAAGCATTGTGATTAAAATTGCACCTGCATTGTTTTTCTTATCGCCACTTCTAGCAATGAGTGCACCAGCAAGTCCACCCAGAACTGCTGACATCCCACCAGCCAATGCTGAAATTGCTGCATATTGACCAGAAACCGCGCCAAAACTTTCAGCCAATATAAACGACATTACGGCGACTGAAATGGTGGCTAGAAGCTGCCATTTCACCATTTGTTTATAGACTTGCGCTGTTTTAATGTTTTCCATTTATTGTTAATTTTTTGATAAAACAGCACAAATCAATCTTACTAAAGACCGCGATTGTCTTGTTTTATTACAATCAAGTCAAGCTTAGCGCAGTATTTTTAATGAATTTTCGAAATAATTTCATCTAACTGATCAAGGCTCGCATAGCGTATTTTTAGGGTACCAGATCCATTTTTACTATTTTCAATCGTGACCACTGCACCCAAATTTTGGGCAAGCGTTTCTTGAAGCCTTAAAACATCTCGATCTTTAGATAAAGCTTTTTTGGGAGCTGCTGAAGGGATGGATAATTTTTTGACTAATTGCTCAGCCATTCGAACAGAAAGCTGATTTTGTACAATTTGCTCAGCGGCTGCAATTTGTTTAGCACCTTCTAAAGTTAGCAAAGCACGTGCGTGCCCCATATCAATTTTAGACTGCATGAGCATTTCTTGAACAACCCCATGGAGGTTTTGCAGTCTAAGTAAATTAGTCACGGCGCTTCTTGATCGACCAACCGCTTTTGCTGCAGTTTCGTGAGTCATATTGAATTCATTGATTAAGCGCTGAATACCATTTGCCTCTTCAATTGGATTCAGATTTTCACGTTGAATATTCTCAATCAGCGCCATGGCCAATGCAACGTCATCAGCAATGTCTCTGACGATGACCGGCACTTCTTTTAAGCCAGCAAGTTTAGATGCTCGCCATCTTCTTTCGCCGGCAATGATTTCATAATTGCCCCCTGCGACTTGTCGAACGACGATAGGCTGCATGATGCCTTGAGCGCGGATTGAATCCGCAAGGCTCTCCAAGGAGGCCTGATCCATATGTGTTCTTGGTTGATACTTACCCGGCTGAAGTTTCTCTAAAGCCAAGCTTGTCAAATTATCAGATTGTTCATTCGTCTCTGAGTCATTAGATAGCAATGCATCCAACCCACGTCCCAAGCCTTTAAGTTTTGCCATTTTTTGTCCAATTCCAATGAATACTGAATATTTATTTTTTTGCGACTTGTCGATCAATAATTTCTTTTGCAAGCTTCAAATACGCCTGTGCCCCTTTAGACGATTTATCATAAATCAATGCCGGCATTCCATAACTTGGCGCTTCCGCCAACCGGATATTACGAGGGATCAACGTGTTGTATACCTTATCCCCAAAGTGACTAAGTAATTGTGCTGAAACCTGCTGGGCTAAGACGTTGCGATTATCAAACATCGTTCGCAAGAGGCCCTCTATCTCTAGCGTTGGATTGAGGTGAGTACGCACTTTCTTAATGGTGTTGACCAAATCTGAAAGGCCTTCTAATGCATAATATTCGCACTGCATCGGTATCATCACCGCATGAGCTGCTGTTAATGCATTGACCGTCACCAAATTGAGGGCAGGGGGGCAATCTAACAGCACATAATCGTACTGATCTTTCACTTCGGCTAAAGCCACTTTTAGTTTTGTTTCACGGCCGATTTCATTAACCAGCTCAATTTCCGCGCCAGCCAAATCTCTATTTGACGGCAATACATGAAAATTACTTTTTTCTGTTTTTTTTGTAACTTCAGCAATGGTTTTACTGCCAATCAAAACATGATAAACCGTGTTTTTCAATTGTGATTTATCAATGCCACTTCCAGTGGTTGCATTGCCTTGCGGGTCCAAATCAACCAGTAAAACTCGACTACCAAATGTCGCCAAACTTGCCGCCAAATTGACGCAGGTCGTTGTTTTACCAACCCCACCCTTTTGATTTGTAATCGCTAATATTTTCATGCTGTCGCCTATGTTATTTTGAGCTATTACTGATGTTTTGATTTGGCAAAAAAACCAAATGTCTCTGTGCTTCCAGCCCTGGCACTTTTAACACTTCAACCTTGGCAGGAGTAATGCCTGTTTTTGCTTCCAATTCTGCCAGTTCCTCTGTCGGGTATACGCCTTTCATCGCGAGCCATTTACCCTGCGCTGTTAGCAGATGATGTGTTAAAGAGATAAACAAACTTAAATCAGAAAAAGCACGGGAAATAATGATTTCATATAGGTGAGTCTTTGAAATCTCTTCAACACGTCCCCCGAGAACTTCCAAATTAGCAATCCCAAGTTCTGCCTTCGCTTGGCGCATAAAGCTTACTTTTTTACTATTTGAATCGATAACGGTCACACTTAAATCAGGCAAACATAGTGCAAGCGGAATGCCTGGTAAACCTGCGCCGCTTCCAACATCCAACAAACTTTTAGCATCAACAAAAGGTAACACCACCAAGCTATCTAGCAAGTGCAATGTCACCATTTCATCCGCATCACGCACTGCTGTTAAATTATGAACCTTATTCCACTTTTGCATGAGCACTAGATAATCAAGCAATTTCTGTTGGGTTTGCTCTGATATCTTTAACTCTGCTTGGCTGATGCCATCGCTGAGAATAGATTGTTGGCTCATGCGACCTTTTCACCGCCGGCGTCTAATTTTTTAGCACGATTTTTGCGTTTTAAATAAACCAACAATAGGGAAACAGCGACAGGCGTTACCCCCGAAACACGACTCGCCTGACCAATCGTCTCTGGTTTATGCAATGCAAGTTTTTGCTGCACTTCTATCGACAATCCATGGACATCTGAATAATCCATCTCTGCTGGGAGTTTAGTATCTTCACTGCCTAATTGGCGCTCAATTTCATCTTGCTGCCGATCAATATAACCTTGATATTTTGCTGCGATGTCTACCTGCTGACGGACATCCTCAGGAATATCATGATAACTAACTGCCGACTCACTAGTTGGCAAACTCAACAAACTTTCATAGCTTAATTCTGGCCTGCGCAGCAATTCAAAAAGAGAATACTCATGTTCAATTGGCTTACCAAGTACCCGAATGGCGTCTTCTTTGGGAAGGGTCGCTGGGCGCACCCAGGTTGACTTTAAACGCTCTTGTTCACGCAAAATCGCTTCTTGCTTGCGTGAAAAAGCTTCCCAACGCACATCATCCACCAATCCGATCTTACGACCAGCTTCAGTCAGTCGAATGTCCGCATTATCCTCACGCAACAATAGGCGATACTCTGCACGGCTCGTAAACATGCGATAAGGCTCTGTCACGCCGCGTGTAATTAAGTCATCCACCAACACCCCTAAATAGGCTTGGCTTCGACTTGGACACCAGCTTTCCTTGCCTTGGGCATAGAGCGCCGCGTTAGCGCCTGCTAACAATCCTTGGGCGCCGGCTTCTTCATAGCCCGTTGTCCCATTGATTTGACCAGCAAAAAACAAGCCCTTAACTGCCTTAGTTTCTAGAGAGTTTTTTAAACCACGCGGGTCATAATAATCGTATTCGATCGCATAACCTGGACGCAAAATATGAGCATTTTCCAACCCACGAATGGAGCGTACTAATTGATATTGAATATCAAACGGTAGGCTTGTAGAAATCCCATTAGGATAAATTTCATGGGTTTCCAAACCCTCGGGTTCCAGGAAAATTTGATGGGATTCTTTGTCTGAAAAACGATGGATTTTATCCTCAACAGAAGGGCAGTAGCGTGGGCCAACCCCTTCAATCACGCCGGTATACATAGGTGAACGATCTAAACCGCTGCGAATAATGTCATGCGTTTTTTCGTTGGTATGTGTGATCCAACAAGACACTTGTCTTGGGTGCTGACTCACATTGCCCAAAAATGAAAATACGGGGACTGGGTTATCGCCTGGCTGTTCTTGCATCACTGAATAATCAATGGTTCGGC
The DNA here is from genome assembly GCA_903953055.1 of uncultured Methylophilaceae bacterium. Lineage (GTDB taxonomy): Bacteria > Pseudomonadota > Gammaproteobacteria > Burkholderiales > Methylophilaceae > Methylopumilus_A. Next base: position 7,625 of record CAJBIA010000112.1, on the reverse strand, counting down.
CATCAATCCGCGGCGGCGTTCCAGTTTTTAATCGGCCAGCCGGTAAACCAATTTCTCTTAATCTTGCGGCCAACGAGATGGCCGGTGGATCGCCCGCTCGGCCTGCTTGATAGTGACTTAGACCCACGTGGATCAAGCCCGCCAAGAAGGTGCCTGCGGTGAGCACGACGGATGTAGACTCAAAACGTAACCCAATTTGCGTGACGACGCCTGTCACTCGATCACCATCAAGAATAATGTCCTCAACCGCCTGTTGGAACAACCAAAGATTCTCTTGATTTTCCAGGCGATGACGAATGGCCGCCTTATAAAGAATACGGTCTGCTTGCGCTCTCGTTGCGCGAACAGCAGGGCCTTTACTTGAATTTAATATACGAAACTGGATACCGCCCTCATCGGTGGCAGCGGCCATCGCGCCACCAAGCGCATCAATCTCTTTCACTAGATGGCCCTTACCAATCCCCCCAATAGAAGGATTGCAAGACATTTGTCCGAGCGTCTCAATATTGTGCGTCAAAAGCAGTGTTTTTTGACCCATGCGCGCAGCTGCCAATGCAGCTTCTGTGCCTGCATGACCGCCACCAATCACAATCACATCAAATTTTTCAGTGAACTGCATGTCAATAATGCTTAATAACGAAAGGGTTTGTATCTTACTTTAATCTAAGGTGTCCGTCATGCTTAACTAGGATGTTTCACGTGGAACACTTTATAAAATTACAAATTAATTCAAAGCGACATATTTCGTTAACATAAATCCCTTATTATCAATATAATGTTATGTTGGTAGTTTGGTATGCTTATTGCTAATACTTTCAACGCGTGCAACTCGTACTATTATTAAATCGATACAGGAGACAAAAAATGAAAAAACTATCTTTTATCTTAGCAACATTACTCAGCATTACAGCATTCAGCGTACATGCTGATGTAGACACTGCGAAGAAACTTGCTGACAAATATGCATTAATTGCAAAGAACATCGACCCGGCTTCAAAAGGCCTATCTGAAGAAGATGGTAAAAACTTCTTTAATCGCGAATTGACGATCAAAGGCAAGCAAGTTGCTTGTGCTTCATGCCACACTGCAAATCCAGCAGACAATGGTAAACACATGGTAACAGGCAAGCCAATTCGTCCACTTGCACCAGCCGTGAATGAAAAACGCTTCACTTCTATCGATACCGTTGAAAAGAACTTTACTAAACATTGCAACGACATCATCACTCGTGATTGCACTGCACAGGAAAAAGGCAATTTCATTGCTTACTTGTTAACTGTTAAGTAATTTTTAACACCGCGTAAAATGCGATACGTTTGGGACCCTTTTGTTAGGCTCGTTCACTGGTCTCTGGTGATTGCCTTTAGTGTCGCATTTTATACGCACGATTCAGAGTGGGATCGCATCATCCACACCAATGCTGGCTACGTCGCCGGCGGACTTCTAATTAGTCGAATCTTTTGGGGCTTCCTTTGTACAGGGTACGCCAAATTTAAAAGCTTTCCACCCAATCCGGAAGGCGCCGTACGCTACGCCTGGATGGCATTGCAAGGCCGTGCCAAACCCTTTGTTGGTCATAACCCTGCCGGATCCCTTGTCATTTACCTACTGCTGATCGCTGGTTTACTTACCGTGTTCAGCGGATTTTTTGTGTTCAACGACGGCTGGCTTTTTAATGCACCGGACTTATTACACGATATTCATTATTATAGCGCTTGGTCATGGGTGGGCTTGGTGTGTATCCATGTCTTAGGTGTAATTACCGAAAGTATCATGCATAAAGATAATTTGATTGCAGCGATGATTACTGGCGTCAAGTATGACGTCAACGAATCTCAAGAGCCGCATAACGATGAAATGGTTTCACGTGAAACACATCGCGTATTTGCGATATTTGGTTTCCCATTTCGTTGGATACTAAGACTATTTACTAAAAAATAGTTTTACTTGCCAATACAAAATTTACTAAAAATCTCGCCCAATAAATCATCGGGCGTAAATTCCCCCGTAATCTTACTTAGCGTGTCTTGGGCCATTCTTAGATTTTCTGCTACCAGTTCCGATTGATTGATGGCACTTAAAGCCGTTTGTAAAAATTGCTCCACCTGCTTGATGGCTTCTAAGTGACGCGTCCTTGCCATAAAAACGCCCTCATTGGTTGATTGCCAACCAACCGTTTTTAACAAGGTTTCGCGCAAGAGATTCATGCCGTCACCATGTTTAGCTGAGAGGTGAATATGCATCTCACCATGGATCTCTTCAACCAAGGGCGTCTTTTTAGCTAGATCAATTTTGTTATGGATCCAGATTTTAGGTAAATCGCTCGCCAATCGCTCTAAAATCGATTTTTCCACCTGCGTAATACCATGAGCTGCATCTACCAATAATAATGCGATATTGGCGCTTTCTAGCGCTCGCCATGTCCGCTCAATTCCGAACTGTTCAATCTCATCTTCCGTGTCACGTAAGCCCGCTGTATCAACAATGTGCAAAGGTATCCCATTGATTTGAATTGAACTTTTGATCGTGTCTCGGGTTGTGCCTGCAATAGCGGTCACAATGGCAACCTCTTCAGCGGCTAATTGATTAATGAGGCTGGATTTACCGACATTCGGTTGGCCGACGAGCACAACCGTTAACCCCTCACGTAATAAATTACCTTGTTTAGCCTCGCCATAGATTTTTTGAAGATCGAGCAAGATATCTTGAATTTTATTCTTCACGTTTCCTTGCGAAATGAAATCAATCTCTTCTTCAGGAAAGTCTAAACAGGCTTCAACAAACATTCTTAATTCAATCAAACGCTGAAGAAGAACATGAATACAATTTGAAAACTCACCAGATAATGAGCGCATGGCGCTTCGTGCAGCTTCCGAAGTGGCGGCATTAATCACATCCGCTACCGCTTCTGCCTGTGCCAAATCCATTTTTTCATTGAGATACGCACGTCTTGTAAATTCACCAGGCGCTGCTTGGCGTGCGCCAAGCGATAAACAGCGTGTTAATAAAATTTGTAAAAGCGCTGGTCCACCGTGAGCTTGTAATTCAAGGACATCCTCACCAGTGTATGAATTCGGAGCGGCATAATAAATGGCAATGCCCTGATCAATGGTTTGACCATCGTGATCTATAAAACGCAAATAAGCGGCATGACGAGGTTTTGGGCAATGGCCAAGAACAGCCAATGCGATGTTGACGGCCTGAGGCCCTGAAATACGAACTACCCCAATACCACCAGCGCCGGATGCGGTTGCAATCGCGGCGATAGTGTCGGAGTTTAGTTTAACGGACTGCATTTCCTTTTTTCTTAGCAAGGGCAGCCGCATGAATCAAATGATTAATACGTGCTTGTTGTGCAATTGAAAGGATGTTATTCACTAACCAATAAAGCACTAACCCCGCAGGGAAGAAGAAGAAGAAGACACTAAATGCTAGTGGCATAATCATCATTACTTTCGCTTGCACTGGATCCGTTGGCTTTGGATTCAATTTGGTTTGTACGATCATTGAAAGGCCCATTAAGATGGGTAATAGACCGAGTGGCATATCGCCGAGAAATGAAATATGTCCAAAGAGCGCATCTGGAGCTGAGAGGTCATGGATCCACAAAACAAAAGGAGCATGACGCATTTCAACGCTGGCCAACAACATCCAATAAAGTGAAATGAATACAGGGATTTGGACCAAAATTGGCAAACAACCGCCCATAGGATTAATTTTTTCTTTCTTATACATCTCCATCATGGCCTGCTGCATTTTTTGACGATCATCACCAAACTTATCCTTTAGAAGTTGCAAGCGCGGCGCTAACTCTCGCATTTGCGCCATATTACGATAGCCTGAAGCAGACAATGGATAGAACAGAAGCTTAATTAATACGGTAAGTAAAATAATTGAGAAGCCCCAATTACCTACAACGCTTTGAATGGCAGATAACACCATAAAGAGTGGTGAGGCAATAAAAGTGAGCCAACCATAGTCAACTGTGAACTCTAGGCCTGGTGCTGCCTTAATGAGCTCGTCGTGCTTTTGAGGGCCAAGATAAAGCTTGGCACTAATGTTTTCCGTTGCACCTGGTGCTACAGAAGCTAAATTAGACTTAGTTCCAATCGCGAAGATTTTATTACCGAGGTCTTTGGTATAAAACGTCTGATCATTACTACCCTGAGGAATCCATGCGCCCACAAAGTAATGTTGAACTAAACCGACCCAGCCATCTTTCGCTGTTTTAGAGAGTGGCTCTTTGGCCATCTCGGTAAATTTAACCTTTTTATACTTATCCGCGTCCGTAAAATAGGCGCCACCGGTAAAAGTTGGCATCATCTTAGTGCCTTGATTTGATTCACTATCATGAACTATTTGATAGTAGGCAAGGGGATCAATGGCAGCGGCAGAACCATTTGTGATGACTTGGTCCACTTTGACTTGGTAGCTACCACGTACAAAGGTGTAAGTTTTCGTTAACTTCACACCGTCAGCGCCAGACCATTCTAATGCTACTTTTAATTCATTTTGATCTGCTGCCATTTGATAGCTCGTTGCAGTGCTCGTAAACAATTCTTTATGCGTTGCCAAGCTTCCTATTGCGATTCCGGACTGCACAACATAAATGGATGGGGCCGCTTGATCATTTAAAAGCACAAAATTATTCGTTTCTGAATCTGCTGCACGATGCTGCGTGAGTTCTAACTTACGAAGATCGCCACCCATCGTATCAATTTCAGCCTTAAATAAGTCGGTTTGAACCAAAACACGTTTATCGGTTTGAAGACGGAACTGTGTTTCTTGATCAATTCCAGCAGCATTTGTTTTAACTGGATTATTTGTTTGGCTGCTTGCAACCTGTTCAACAGGCATGCGTTTTTCTTGCCATGTATTCCAGAAAAACAAAATTGAAAATGATAAAACTACAAACAAAATCAGTCTTTTAACGTCCATATTATTTTGGTCTTTGCATTAAAGTATTAAATTAAGGTATTGGGTCGTGGCCGCCGGCATGCCAAGGATGACATTTTAACAATCGTCGAACGCTATAGAAAAAGCCGCGAAATGCACCATGCTTTTCAATTGCCAAATAAGCATAATGAGAACAAGTTGGACTGAATCGGCATTGTTGACCAAAAAAAGGACTAAGTAATAACTGATAGCCCCGAATCAAAAACAATAAAAATTTAGCTAACATTTTCTCAGTATTTCAAAAATTAAAAGCATCTTATCTGCTTTTAAGCTTGCTGGTTAGCATATCAAACTCTTGCACAATTTCATTGTAATTTTTTGCACCAAACGGCTTTTGTGGTCTGATCACCACATCAAAATGATTAAAATTTAATTGATTGCGTCTAAACAGCTCTCGCAAGACTCTTCGCATATAGTTACGATCAACTGATAACTTTGCAATCTTTTTACTCACTACTAAGCCAAGACGAGCAGCTTGGTGTGCATTTTTTCGATAATGTATTACTAGGGTAGGGCCCGCAATGCGCTTGCGGAAATTAAAAACGGATGAAAAATCATCCGTTTTTAATAATCTTAATTCACTTGGGAATTTAAAATTCATACTTACCTATTTTTCAAACACAGTTAGTACCGTGTGAACAGGTAAGAAAATTATACAGCTAAGCGAGCACGGCCCTTAGCACGACGAGCAGCAATCACTGCACGACCGCCACGAGTTTTCATGCGAACTAAAAAACCATGTGTACGTGCACGACGAACTTTTGATGGTTGATAGGTGCGTTTCATTATGTTTCTCCGATTACTTCTATGTGCAAATGATGCAAAGGGCGTAATTAAACCGCAATAACAAGCATCCTGTCAATCTATATTTGTTAAATAAATGCTTATAAAACAGTTGTGAATTAAAAATTTTGTCTGTGGATAAGTTTACATAAACGCGTTAAAATAAGAGCAAGAAATAGAATAATTTAACTGTCTCCAACATTTCCATTAATTTGATAAATCAACAAGTTAATAAAAATCCATTGGAATTCTAAGGTTTTTGTAAGTAATGAACAATTTTTGGGCTGCCTGCCTTGGACGTTTTGAAAAAGAACTGTCCCCGCAGCAATTTAATACATGGATCAAACCATTACACTTTAAGGTGGATGAACAAACCTTAACGTTGTTTGCGCCCAATCGTTTTGTTCAGCAGTGGGTCAAAGACAAATTTTTGTCTCGCGTTATTGAGCTTTCAAAAGAAAACTTAAACTATCCGATTTCCATTGATGTTGTTTTGCAAGAAAGTAAACATGACGACAACATTTTAAGCATTGAAACTTTCATGGCTGATAGGTCGCCCGAGTCCAGTCTTAAAATTAAAAAACCAGTTGCTAATAAAATTACAGAAAAAAGTGCCGCCGAACAAGCGCCAACTAAAAAACAAAAAGTTTCTGAAAATTCTGGCTTAAACCCCGCATTTAATTTTGGTAATTTAGTGACGGGGCGGGCTAATCAATTGGCCCGTGCAGCTGCACTCCAAATTGCAGAGAACCCAGGGACAAGTTATAACCCTTTGTTTATCTATGGTGGCGTTGGTCTTGGAAAAACACATTTACTCCAAGCGATAGGTAATCACTTAAAAGAATTACGTCCTGAAGCAAAAATTAAATATTTACATGCAGAACGTTATGTTTCTGATGTTGTAAAAGCGTATGAACACAAAACATTTGATGAATTCAAGCGTTTGTATCACTCACTTGATATGCTGTTGATTGATGATATTCAGTTTTTTGCAAAAAAAACACGAACACAAGAAGAGTTTTTTTACGCATTCAACACCCTAATTGAATCTAAAAAACAAATCATTATTACTTGTGATACTTATCCACAAGAAATTGCAGACATGGAAGAACGTTTACGCACGCGCTTTAGTTGGGGATTAACGGTAGCGGTAGAGCCGCCAGAACTTGAGATGCGAGTCGCGATTCTTCTTAAAAAAGCCGAAGAGGCTAAAATAAATTTAACTGAAGAAGTCGCTTTCTTTATTGCAAAACAAATTCGCTCTAGCGTTCGTGAATTAGAAGGCGCGCTTAATCGTATTGTTGCGATGTCCAAATTTACTGGCCATGAAATTGATGTTCATTTAGCAAAAGAGGCTTTAAAAGATTTAATTGCAGTTCGTGGTCGTCAAATTACTATCGAAAATATACAAAAAACGGTGGCTGATTATTACAAAATTAAAGTTGCTGAAATGTATAGTAAGAAAAGAACACGCAACTTTGCTAGGCCCAGACAAATAGCTATGGCATTAACACGAGAATTAACTAATCACAGTTTCCCTGAGATTGGTGAGGCTTTTGGTAGTCGGCATCATACAACCGTCATGCATGCGTGTGATGAAATGGAACAGCTGCGTCAAAATGATCCATCGATTGCCAGAGATATTGCTTTTTTAATCCAAGTAATTCGTGATTAAGAAATAGGGATTTTAATAGTCAGTTATCCTGTAGATAAGCTGTGGATGAAATTTGATTCTAACGTTATTTTTATAAAACGTATAAAATGTTAACAAATTATCCACAAGTTTTCATACGGTTTTACTATGTATTAATTTGTACTTAAGTTTATGAGTTGATTAAGAAAAAAAAGATATCAACAGATTTTTTCGTTATTATTATTATTATTAT
>CAJBIA010000111.1 GCA_903953055.1 uncultured Methylophilaceae bacterium | reverse complement strand
TGGTGCACCGTCAGCTATGTCCCATTTGTTTGGCATCCTGAAGTGCTAGTAGAAAAAATTGGTGATGTGGATTATTTCCAAGAAGGCATGCGTATTGATAAAGCGATCTATCTAGAAGAGTTAGCAAATATGAAGCAGCAAGGGAAACAAGCTCCACAAGGTGAGCCTGCTAATCCTATTTATTTGCCAGCACCTCATGAAGTAGCTAAGGCTTTTTATAACGCATTTACAACCCCACCTGCGCAAAAGGATGGTTTGTGGATGCATGAAAGTTTATGGCAAAGCATCCAAGTGATCTTCTGGGGCTTTGTGATCTCATCGATTATCGGAGTTCCGATGGGGATCTTATGTGGAACTTATAGTCTATTCGCTCGACTTTTTGAACCTTTTATTGAATTCTTTCGCTATCTGCCAGCCCCAGCTTTTGGGGCGCTGATGGTCGCTATTTTGGGCATCTATGATGGCCCTAAGATTGCAATTATTGTGATTGGAACGTTTTTCCAGCAAGTATTAGTGATTAGTAATACGACACGTAAGCTTGACTACTCACTTATTGAGGCGGCCATGACTTTAGGCACCAGTAAGTGGAAGCTTCTCACAAATGTTGTTATTCCTGGAATCTTGCCAAGCCTTTATGTTGATATGCGTATTTTATTAGGTTGGGCATGGACTTACCTTATCGTGGCTGAGTTAATCGGCACATCATCAGGTATTACTTTATACATTACACAGCAAGCGCGTTATCAGCATTTTGAAAATGTCTATGCTGCAATTTTCATCATTGGTTTTATTGGTTTAGGTACAGATTTAATTTTAGCGTGGCTTGGTAGACGTATGTTCCGCTGGGATAAACCTGCTAACAAAGAGTAGCGAGGAATAAAAATGACAGACACTACAAATAAAAGCAGCCTCCATAGTTATTTAGACCAGTCAGTAGAGGTAAAAGCACGTTTTGAGAAACTCAAAAATCGCGATGTTATCTTGGAGGTCAAGAATTTAACTAAGGTTTATAAAACCAATAAAGGCGAAACGACGGCCCTTAAGAATGTAAGTTTTAAAACTCACAAACGAGAGTTTGTTTGCATCATTGGGCCATCAGGTTGCGGAAAATCTACCTTGGCAAGAGTGTTAGCTGGGCTAGAAAGTTACTCTGGTGGCGAAGTATTGCTCGATGGTAAGCCAATTGAAGGTCCTGGTCGGGATAGAGGCATGGTTTTTCAAGGCTATACCTTGTTTCCATGGCGCACAGTTAAACAAAACGTCATGTTCGGTTTAGAAATGAATGGAATGGGCGTCAATCAAGCAGGCCCCGAAGCTGAGTTGTGGCTTGAATTGGTCGGACTGGAAAAGTTTGCTAATGCATACCCTCATGAGCTTTCCGGCGGTATGAAACAACGTGTAGCGATTGCAAGAGCGTTGGTTAACCAACCGCGCATTTTACTAATGGATGAGCCGTTTGGGGCGCTGGATGCACAAACGCGGTCCAAAATGCAGGCCCATCTGCTCGAGATTTGGCGCAACATTGATATCACGGTTGTATTCATTACTCATGACTTGGATGAGGCGATTTTCTTAGCAGATCGTATTTTGGTATTAAAAGCGCACCCAGGTGAAGTGATGGAGCTTATTGAGGTTCCTGTGCCTCGTCCTCGCCATTTAACTCAAACTAATTCAGCTGAGTTCTTGGCGACTAAAGCAAGATTAGAGGCTTTGATACATCCGCATGAAGAGCAAGATTCAACAGAAGAACCGATTCAACAGCGCATGATTCGTTTCGTGAACGTCGCTGATAACGTGGAGTAATGCAATGACAATGGAATGGTCAAAAACGACTTGGGATGAATTACCTGCTAAGTTAAAAGCGGCTAACTTTTCAGCTATTTTGCCGATAGGCGCAACAGAGCAACATGGGCCTCATATGGGTTGCGGGATGGATTACGTGCTGGCTGATGTGTTGTGTAAAGCCGTGGCAGAAAAAACCCAAGCCCCAATGTTGCCGACGATGCCTTACGGCTGCTCGATAGGGCATAGTCAGAAATGGCCCGGCACGATCGCACTTCAACCCATCACCTTGATCAACACAATTAAGGACATGGGCGACTGGGCTTATCACAGCGGGGTCCGCCGTTTGTTTATTGTAAACACACACGTTACCAATGCTGCTCCTTTGCGTTGCGCTCTAGAAATGCTCCGTGCCAGCCATGACGACATGATGATTGCAGTGATTAATACGGCGCACTTAAGTCAACGTGCTAAAGAGTTTCAGCATGCTGATGGGGATGATTGGCATGCCAATGATGGAGAAACTTCGCTCATGTTAGCGACTGTGCCAGAGATGGTGCGTGTAGAGAAACTAGAAATGGCAGATGACCCTGATCGCACTGAAGGCTTGGTGTTTTCACATCCGGTGAATAGGACCAGTTTGAACGGCGTCACTGGCACCCCAAGTCTTTCGAGTAAGGAAAAAGGCGATACATGGTTCGCTTGGATGGTAGAAGATTTAAGTAATACGGTTTTAAAAGGTATGCAGGAAAATCCTCCTTTGGGATATTCATATTTCGATTCATTTAGCGATTAATTAAGGATAGAAAACGATGAAAACAGCAGCAGAAGTGAAGCATATTGAACTTAATCTGAAAGAGAAAGGCGTTAAGTATTGTATCGGCGCTTATGTAGATATCCATGGCATTCCTAAAGGCAAGGTCGTACCGATTGATCACTTACCTCAAATGGCTAACGGCTCAGAGCGCTATACAGGATATGCCTTGGATGGATTAGGCCAAGGACCGAGCGATGATGAAATCACTTCTGTCCCAGACTTAGATAAAATTATTCAGTTGCCTTGGGAAACTAAAGTTGCCTGGATGCCAGCTGATAACTACTTTCAAGGCAATCCATATCCACTCAATACCCGTGTTGCACTGAAGAATGTATTGTCCGAAGCTGAGAAAATGGGCTTCGGAATGAATCTAGGAATTGAATGCGAAATTTATCTGTTTGAGCAGAATGCCGATGGAAGTCTAAGTGTACCTAACCCTGATGACAAATTAGGTAAGGCTGCTTATGACGTCAGCACATTTATGGATAACTTCACTTGGTTAGACAAAATGGCGACTGCCATGAATAGCTTAGGATGGGATTTGTATTCATTCGACCATGAGGATGGCAATAGTCAATTTGAATTTGATTTCAATTATAGTGATGCGCTTACCATGTGTGACCGCTTTACCTTTTTCCGTTATATGGCGAAACATTATGCGAAAGAAGATGGCTTGTTAGCGACGACAATGCCTAAGCCATTTGCCGACAAAACAGGCACTGGTGCGCATTTTAATATGTCACTTTACGACCTTAAAACAGGTGCGAATTTATTCGCCTGCGATCCGAAAGATGATCCTCGTGGTCTAGGGTTGACCACTTTAGGTTACCAATTTATTGCTGGCATTTTAAAACATGGTCCCGCACTTTGCGCCGCATTTGCTCCGACTGTTAATAGTTATAAGCGTTTAGTGCGTCGAGGTGCAATGAACTACTTTAGTTGGGCGCCAGTATTTAATTCTTTCGGTTCAAATAATCGTACTAATTCAGTGCGTGTTCCTATGGGCGGTGGTCGTTGTGAATCTCGCAATGCAGACGGTTCAGTCAATCCATATTTAGCGGCCACCTTAGCCTTAGCGGCTGGTTTAGAAGGCATCAAAGAGGGCTTGGATCCAGGCAAGCCTAATGAAGATAACTTATATGAAATGACAGAAGAGGAACGTGCAAAACGTGGTATCGGTTTTCTTCCGCAAACATTGCAAGAGGCCGTCAAAGCATTTGCTTCTGACCCATTGGTAGAGAAAACTTTGGGCAAAGGGCTAAGTGATGAGTTTATTAAATACAAAACAGAAGAGTGGGAAGCCTATCATCAGTCTGTTAGCCAATGGGAAATCAGTCGTTACAGCCACATGTTTTAACAAGAGAATGATTTAATATGACAACAAAATTTGATCAAAATAAAGTGTTATGGGAAGAAGCTGTCCCCGGAGGGTGCCATTGGTCAGGATTGATGCGTCGCGGGACGGCGCTTCGATTGACCGACCTGCAAGGTGCTGCAAATGTTTCAATGCTCTTATATAACGCTGAAGAAAAGTTGGAGCGTTACAATATGCCTGACACTTTAAAAGCCCAACATACAGCATATTTAACGACGGGTAATGTTTGTTATTCTGATATGGGACGGGTATTGGCATCAATCATTAATGACAGTGTTGGCTGGCATGACACGGTTTGTGGCTTATCCGATGCTGAGCGCATTGATCAAAAATATGGCGCGAGTGACTATCAGTCAAATAGTAATGCCATGTATCGGAATGCCAAAGATGGACTGTTAGTTGAATTGTCAAAGCACGGCTTAGGTAAACGTGATTTGGTCCCTAATCTCAATCTATTTAGCAAAGTCATCGCTGATCAGGACGGCGTATTGAGTTACGTAGAAGGTCATAGCACGGCTGGTGATTTTATTGATATCAGATTTGATATGAATGTTTTGGTGGTGTTGTCGACAGCGCCGCATCCGCTGGCTGTTGGCAATCAATATCAACCTGCTGATGTGCTTTTAACTGCTTGGCATGCTGGTTTGGCTGCGAATGAAGATGTATGCGTCCAGCATTGTGAACAAAATAAGCGTGGGTTTATCAACACCTCTCGCTTTTATGTAAGTTAAGGAATTTCTATGTCAGTAGCATACGTTGAAAGTGAACTGGATCCAGCAACAGCCGTAGTGAATGAAGTCTGTAAAGCTGGAGATCCGTGGACTGGTATTGTGAAGAAAGGCCAGATTTTTCGCATCCTCGACCTAGAGGGTAATCAAGCTGTGGATACCTTGTTTTATAATGCGGAAGACTCAGAAGAGCGTTATAGCGCCGCAGATACGATTCAAAAACAAGGTCAGCTTTATCTGACCACGGGCTCGGTACTTTATTCGAGCGAAGGTCGTCCAATGCTCACTATTATTGCGGACACTTGTGGCAGGCACGATACGCTAGGTGGCGCTTGTTCTTCAGAAAGTAATACGGTTAGATATGATCTATCCAAAAGACCGATGCATAGTTGTCGTGATAGCTTTATGCATGCGCTTCAGCACTCTTGCCATGTGCATGATCGTGACATGACCAAACGAGATATTACAGCCAATATTAATTTTTTTATGAATGTGCCTGTTTCTCCACAGGGAGCGTTAAGCTTTGCTGACGGCATCTCAGGGGCTGGCAAGTATGTCGAAATGCGAGCAGAAATGGACATTTTGGTGCTGATATCAAATTGTCCTCAACTCAATAACCCATGTAATGGATATAACCCAACACCGGTACAATTGCTGATCTGGAATTCAAACTAGTCAACTGGACGACCCGTTGATTAATCTAATAAGCGAGACGACTCGCAGCTTGAGAGTTAAAAATGTTTACTAAAGTCTTAATTGCAAACCGCGGTGAAATCGCTTGTCGTGTGATTCGTACTCTTAAAAAAATGGGCATCCAGTCCGTTGCCATCTTTTCGGAAGCTGATGCGAATGCTCAACATGTCTTAGATGCGGATGAGGCTTATTGTGTTGGCCCAGCAGCTGCGTCAGAAAGCTATTTAAATGTAGATCGTATTTTGCAAATTGCTCAGGAAACCGGGGCGCAAGGAATTCACCCTGGCTATGGATTTCTATCAGAAAATGCGGCCTTTGCTGAGCGTTGTGAAGCCTTAGGGATTGCATTTATTGGCCCTAGTCCACAACAAATGCGCGACTTTGGATTGAAACATACCGCCCGTGCTTTAGCAGAGAAAAATGGGGTGCCTTTATTGCCAGGCACAGGCTTATTGGCAGGGGTTGAAGAGGCGAAGTTACAAGCTCAGAAAATTGGCTATCCAGTGATGCTAAAAAGTACTGCAGGCGGCGGCGGCATCGGCATGCAATTGATTTGGGGCGAGGAAGAATTAGAGAGTGCTTTTGCTTCAGTGCAGCGACTCTCTAGCGCTAATTTTAAAGATACAGGCATTTATTTAGAAAAGTATGTACAGGCTGCTCGTCATATTGAAGTTCAGATTTTTGGTAATGGCTTAGGCGATGTCATTGGACTAGGTGAGCGGGATTGTTCTGTGCAGCGTCGAAACCAAAAAGTGATTGAAGAAACGCCAGCACCAAATATTACCCAAGAAGTGAGGGATGCACTTGCCGCAACGGCCATTAAATTGGGTAAGGCCATTCATTATCGATCAGCGGGCACGGTCGAATTTGTGTATGACAAAAGTACGGGCGAATTCTATTTCCTAGAAGTGAACACCCGTTTGCAGGTTGAGCATGGGGTCACTGAATTAGTCAGCGGTGTTGATTTAGTTGAGTGGATGATACGAATTGCAGCTGGGGAGACAGATGCTTTTGCTACATATCAACATCAACCGACTGGTCACGCGATTCAAGTGCGTTTATATGCAGAGGATGCAAATAAAAACTTTCAGCCCTCAAGTGGGGTGCTGACAGAAGTTAAATTCTCAACCAATGCCCGGATAGATACTTGGGTCGATACGGGTAGTGAGGTGTCTCCTTTTTATGATCCTTTAGTCGCCAAAGTGCTTGTGCACGCAAAAGACCGCCATGCGGCGGTAGAGTCGATGAAACGGGTTTTAGATGAAACGCGCATTAGTGGGATTGAGACTAATTTAGAATATCTGCGTCAAGTGCTTGCTGATGATGTTTTCCCTGCCGGGGAGCAAATTACACGATATTTAAACAACTTTAATTATCGGCCACATACATTGGATGTTCTTGATGGCGGGGTGATGACCACCATACAAGATTATCCAGGTCGAATGGGTTATTGGGCCGTGGGCGTTCCCCCATCTGGGCCAATGGATCATTTGGCGTTTCGCATTGGTAATAAACTGGTGGGAAATCCTGAAGGAGAAGCAGGCTTAGAGATCACATTGATTGGCCCCAAGCTAAAGTTCAACAAACCCGCTGTGATCTCTATTACTGGGGCACCCATTGATGCGACCTTAGATGGTGAGCCAATTGCATTATGGCAATCGCATCATATTCAAGCAGGCAGTGTTTTAAAGCTTGGCAAAGTTGAATTGCACGGTTGCCGGACCTATTTGTTGGTACAAGGTGGTTTTGATGTTCCTGACTATTTAGGGAGTAAATCTACCTTTACCTTAGGTCAGTTTGGTGGGCATGGTGGACGTGCAATTAGGGTGGGTGATGTGTTGCCTTTGTCGAAAAGTGAAGCGGTATATGTCTCACAATCGCTTCCATTAGAGATGCGCCCTCCTTATACCAACGCGTGGGAAATCGGTGTTTTATATGGACCGCATGGCGCCCCTGATTT
>CAJBIA010000110.1 GCA_903953055.1 uncultured Methylophilaceae bacterium | reverse complement strand
TTTGAATAGTTTCCCAAGTAAGCATTTAAATTTTCCTGATGTTTATTTGTTCAATCTTTTGGTTGACTCAATACCTTATCAATTTTTTAAGAGAGTGCTTTTTCAATCCGGTCAAGCGCATTTCTCAGGTTGTCCATGGAAGTCGCGAACGAAATTCGGAAGTAACCTTCTGCGCCGAATGCGGAGCCAGGCACCACTGCAACACCAACCTGTTCAAGTAAGTATTCTGAGAGTGCCATGTCGTTTGCTTCGTTAATCTTGCCCTCATTTTTAAGGTTAGCAATAGCTTCCCTTGCATCCGGGAAAGCATAGAAAGCACCGCCAGCCTTAATACATTTAATCCCCCGCATTTTGTTAAAGCGGTCCACTACATAGGCATGTCGCTCGATAAAAGCCGAGACCATTGGCTCTATGCACTCTTGAGGACCCTCCAATGCAGCCTGCGCTGCAACTTGTGAGATCGAGGTCGGGTTCGAAGTTGATTGTGATTGAAGAATCTCCATCGCCTTAATGATGTAGGCGGGGCCAGCAGCATAACCAATACGCCATCCTGTCATAGAGTAGGCTTTGGATACCCCGTTTAGGACGATACAGCGTGGTTTAAGCTCAGGCGTTGCATTTAAGATGTTGTAGAACTTGTCCCCAGTGAGGTTGACGTGTTCATACATGTCGTCAGTCGCGACTAACACGTGTGGGTGACGTTTTAGCACTTCTCCCAACGCCTTTAATTCCTCAAGTGTGTAGACCGCGCCTGTTGGGTTTGATGGTGAGTTAATCATGAAGAGCTTAGTCTTCGGTGTAATCGCAGCCTCTAGCTGCGCTGGTTGTAATTTGAATCCTTGCTCAATGCCACACTCGATGATCACAGGCTTGGCGCCCGCCACCATCGCGATATCCGCATAGGAAACCCAATAAGGCGCAGGAACAATTACCTCATCACCGTGGTTAAGTACTGCTAGGGCTAGATTAAAAATACATTGTTTACCACCAACGCCGACGATGACTTCTTTTTCTAAGTAGTCAAAACCGTTTTCATCTTTAAATTTTGCAACAATCGCCTTTTTTAGGCTAGGAATGCCAGCAACAGGGGTGTATTTGGTAAAGCCATTATCAATGGCTTGTTTTGCAGCATCTTTAATATGTTGTGGGGTATCAAAGTCTGGTTCGCCAGCCCCAAGTCCAATAATGTCCTTACCTTCGGATTTTAATTTGGCCGCACGCGCTGTTACTGCAAGGGTTGGAGATTCTTTGATGGCTTGAACACGTTGAGAGAGAATAGACTGCGCTGCTGGTTCCAAAATGACTTCCTTGAGCATGAATGTGAGCTAATACGCAATTTTACTCAAAAACACTTGCTCTTGAAACCAGCAACACCGTTTTATATGATGATTTAGTGACGCCTTAATGAAATTAACGTCGTTTTTCGCAACTCTCGCCACAGGTAATGGCCTTATTGAATTCTTCTGCCATCTCTGCATCGATATTGCCGAGTGCCAATTTAATTTCTTGTACTTCTTTGATATTTCCCTTTTCAGAAGCTAATATCCCAAGCCTGAACATAGCATCTATATTCCCCTGACTCAACATAAGGGCATGGCGATAAGATTTTTCAGCCTCCACCTTAAGGTTGGTATGCTCCTGTGCCATGCCTAGCTCATACCAGGCTTCGGTATTGTTAGGCTCCTTCAAAACCCACTTACTTGCAATGCCACTCAACCTCGTCCACTCCTCCTGGATCTCCGGTTCAGCGACCTGCATGAATAGAGGCTTATTCGCGTCATCCTCCTCCCAGAAGGTTTTTCCATCGATGGGGTAGATCGTTTCAGCGGGTTGTTTTTCAAGGAGTGAGATCCACTCAACGGGGAGTGCATAGAAGTAAGCGTTTCTGCCAGGCGTTTTAAATGT
>CAJBIA010000109.1 GCA_903953055.1 uncultured Methylophilaceae bacterium | reverse complement strand
TGCTGGGGCCCAAGCAGCCATTGGCGTGGATACTGGACTAATTCATTTGGCCATTGCGATGGACGTACCTTCAATTGCCATTTTCACAGATACGCATCCTGATTTGAATGGCGCTTATGGCGGCCCTAATGCACTCGCCATTAATTTGGGAGGCAAGGGCCGTTTACCTGAGCCGAGTGAAGTCTTTAGCGCATTCGATCGACTTGGGACGTTTTAATGTTTAAGCAGGCAGCCGTGACATTTATGATAAAAATGTTTGCAAAACTGCCTTTATGTGTTGTGCATTTTCTTGGCACCATACTAGGCTGGACAACCTATTTGAGTTACAAAAAATACGCGCTGTTAATCAATCAAAATCTGAAGCTTAGTCAGCTAACAAAAGATGATATTCGTTTCAAAAAGACCTTGCATCGCAATATTGCCGAAACAGGCAAAGCGCTTTTAGAAACTTTCGCCATCTGGTATAGAAATTATTCAACATTAGACAAATGGTATCAAGGGTGTACTGGTTGGGAGCACGTGGAGGCTGGGCTAAAAAAGGGAAAAGGCATTATTTTTCTTACACCCCATCTGGGATGTTTTGAAATTACATCACTGTACTACGGCCAATTCCATCCGATTACAGTGTTATTTCGACCACCGAGACAAGAGTGGCTGATGCCACTCATTAATGAAGGCCGCGAACGGGGCAAGGTAAGGTTAGCGCCCGCGAATGCCCACGGAGTAAGATTGTTATTGCAAGCATTAAAGCGCGGCGAAGCGATTGGCATTTTGCCCGATCAAGCTCCACTTGCTGGGGAGGGGGAATGGGTCCCATTTTTTGGACGCCCTGCTTATACGATGACATTGGCATCTAAGTTAGCAGAAAAGTCTGGGGCACAAGTCTTGATGGCATTTGGGGAAAGGCTAGCAAATGGCCATGGATACCACATCCATATTTCGCCTGTTTCAGAAGGTGGAATCAATACGCCTGAATTACTTAATCAAGAAATTGAGAAGGCGATTTCACATTGCCCTTCTCAATACATGTGGGTTTACGATCGCTACAAAGTAAGAAACTAAGTCGATAAACCTAAGGACTTCCCTTTAATGGCTTCCAGCACTTTGATTGGGGAAGTTTCAGGCTTATAAAGGGCCTCAGGTTTTAAATGGAAAGTCTGCTCCATCATATATTGTCCTGACATCGCCGCATGTAACACTTGATCAGAATAAACAATCCAAGTGGTTCCTGGCATCAAATCAACGCTTTGTTGTGGCGAATTGCGCTGATAGTCAATATCCGCTTTCACCAAGTCATGTAACTGCAACATCAATTGATCATAGGGTGTGCGCTCACGTTTTGTGATCCCTAATTTGTGCATCAACCATGCCTGACCTGGAAACAGGCTTTTTGCTTGTGGAAGATATTTAGCAACCATCTCTTGAAACGGCTCGCCAACACGCCAGACTCTAGGTTTTCCATGCGGGTTAACATTATTGAATACACGCAACAAACGTGTCCCTTGCGTTGGGTTAGATGGAAATGCATCGGTATGCAAACGCTTATCATCCTTGCGATAAGAACTCACGCGCCCTTCCACCTCAAACGGACGAAGACTGGTATTGGCGGTAACTAAATTAGGCATGTAATCGGGAAATAAGGCGCCAATCAATTGCGTAGCTTGATTGGCATAACGCTGGATCATGGCGCGCAAGGCGACCAAATCCGCATCTGCACCAACCGCACCTTTTAATCCGCCATGAGGGCGTAAAGAGATGTTTTTAGATTTTTGATCGGACCAAGTTTCTGAAAGGAATCGCTTTTCTTTTTCAGTGAGTACAAAAGGTAAATGCGGCAGGCAAATCACAAAGCCGCCTTCCAAGGCTGCAATAGCTTGTTGGCTAGTTGCCTTATCGACCCTTGGATTCCACTCTGTAAAATCAAACTCACGAACTAAGTTCATATTGGCGCCCTCACTAGTTTTTTGTGATTATGGCAAACAAGCCATAAGATAGCCATTGCGCTTAATC
>CAJBIA010000108.1 GCA_903953055.1 uncultured Methylophilaceae bacterium | reverse complement strand
TCAACGCCCGTTGCGCCGGCACCCACAATGACAACTTCTAGCTGACCAGCATGCACTGGGCCTGCTTGTGTTTGAGCGCGAACTAAGGCGTTATGCAACCGTCGATGGAATCGCTCTGCTTGATCCATCGTATCCAAGGCAATCGAATTTTCTCTCGCGCCCTTAATGCCAAAATCATTGGTTGTGCTGCCAATGGCAATGATCAGCGTATCGTACTTAATGATCCTTCTCGGGATAATCTGCGCGCCATTCTCGTCATAGTTTGCACTGATATAGACTTCTTTTTTTGAACGATCCAAGCCGTCCATTTCGCCTAGTCTAAAATTAAAATGATGCCAATGCGCTTGTGCAAGATACTCAAGCTCATGTTTATCTGGATTCATACTTCCGGCTGCAATTTCATGAAGTAAGGGCTTCCAAACATGCGTTCTGGTGCGATCAATTAAAGTAATCTCAGCTTTTCCTTTACGGCCCAAGGTGTCTCCTAGGCGGGTAGCAAGTTCAAGACCACCTGCACCTCCGCCTACAATCACTACCTGATGAAGATCAACTGTTGCGCGCTTTTTGAATCGCATAAAAATAGATTGCCTTTAAATTTAAAAATACTTCTTATTCGTTACCTGTCAGCTTGTCATTATGACTTCGAATCCAAGCTTGGATTTGTAATACATTATCAGGCGTTAGTCCGTTAGTCGCATCTGTTGGATCCATTAAACCTTTACCCTTCGCTCCCATGCCTCCATTAGTTCCGTTCCAAATTGTTTCAAACATACCTTTGTTTGTTGCGTTTTTTGCATAATGAAAATCTGGCCCATGAAGGCTAGGACCTGTTTGACCTTGCGCATCACCCCCATGGCATTGGGTACATGAATACATTTGGAATAATTTCTTACCTTGGGTAATGGCATCTGCGTTACCAATATATGAGTTTTTTCCGGTAGCACTAAATTTCTTTGCCGCTGGAGTATCAAACAGATCCACTTTAATCTCTAGCGGGCTTCCATCTTGGGTTTTAACAAAAGCTACCGAAGGCTCATTGGATAGAACTGAACCCGTATCTGACGATTTACCAGAACACCCTATTAACGATGCTAGTGTTATAGCTAAAACCATTAATAATTTTGCTTGCATAACCCTCTCCTCATGCTGTTTTTTAGGCCGACGTTGCAAGCTTATTTTAACTCAACTTCTTAGTGTCCATAAAACAAAAAAGGCCACCCGAAGGTGGCCTTTTATAAAGCAGAAATACTATTTTTGAGCGGTTTCATTCAGCCATGGTTTATCGCCACCGCCTGCATACATGCTACGTAACCAACCAATAATTCGCAGAATTTCATCTGTCTTCAACAATTCTGGATTGCCAGCTACCTGATTGTGCCAGGTTGGCATACCAGCGTTTGAGCCCCCAGCGATTGTTTCAAACATGCCTTTATCTGATAAATGCTTAGAATATTGCCATGTTGAATCGGTAATACTTGGGCCCGTTTGACCGCCTGCGTTGCCGCCATGACATTGCGTACATGACCAGTAACCGAATAGCTTCTTACCAGTTTTAGCAACATCAGGATCAGCAGCCGCTAGCTTAGTATATGGATTTACACATGTCTCTAAAAATGTCTTAGCTGCAGGAGTATCTTCGTCAACCGCTTTGACCGGCAATGGACTACCATCTTTTGTTGATACAAATTGACAAGCAGCACTAGCTTGAAGAGGCAGTAAGCCAACTAGAGCTAATACAGAAGTCAAAATAATTGCTTTTAACGCGTTGTTGCCTAACATGTCATCTCCTAAATTTCTAATATATGCTTCTGTTATATTTATAAAACAAAAAATTAATTTTGAAGCGTTATTCTATAACGAAATCGAAGGGGTATGGTTGACTTTATTTGGATAATTTTTCAACCATACGACCTATTTAAATTGGCTTATCTACTTTCATCCCCTGAGCCTCACGCGCTTTCTTCTCAAGAGTGTCACCATCTACAATAGCAAAGTGAGGCACACCATATTCATCAAGAATTTTGTTGATTTCACCTTGGCTGCGATCTAGAGCGCCTTGAATTTCCTTTATACGCTCTTTATCCTTATTACGTACACCCAAAGATATGTTCCACTGCTCCTTACCATGAACATTGGTTGCTTCATACTCAGGAATTGGCACAACGACTAAGGGAATCGATGCATTCTTAGCAAAATATCCACCAATCGGGCCCCAAACAATGGCAACGTCAATATCGCCTTTAACCAAATCATCAACTAAGAAACTTGGTGGGAAGTTTAAATCACGTTGTAATCGATATGGACGAGCATTTTCCATCAATCCATGATCTGACAATGGACGTGAAGGAGGGCTTTGACCGACTAATCCAATAATCCCTTTTCTAAGATCGGGAGAGTCCCAGTCAGTAATGTTGTATCCGCTAGATTTTCTGTAAATGAACACGTAGCCAGATCTGTAATACGGTTTAGAAGTACGCATAGAGTCGTTGTCAGATGTTGTACTCATTACCACATCACATCGGTTAGCATTAAGCGTATTTCTTAAGAATCCTTGTCTGTAATAAGCGTATTGGAATGACAATTTCTTGCCTAAGTCCTTAGCTAATACAGCTGCAATTTTGTCTTCAAAACCTTCTTGTTTGCTGTTTGAGTAAGGCATATTGTCTGGATCAGCACAAACCTTAAACTCTGTTGGATCTTCCACACGACGAACTTCTCCAATACGACCTTCGTCAGGATTGATTGCTGGAATGTCTGGCATGTCCGCAGCGAGCACATTGCCAACTACGACACTACCCAACAAAACAGACATTAATAGGTTTTTTAACATTTGATATTCCTTTATTCGTTAGATTGCATAAATCTACTACTAAAAAAACACCCCGCCGAAGCGGGGTGTTTATATGACAAACTAACTAACGGTTAGTTCTATAACAATAGTTTTTCAACTATAAATTATAGGCTGAACACGTTCAATGCACCGCCGCCAGGAGCAGCGTTGTATTTAGTCAATTCAGCATAACCACCAGCAGCGCCAAGCGCGTCTGTTGGGTTAGTCATACCAAGGTTCATCGCAACACCAGCCCAGCCACCGATACCTGATAGCACGCCAACGTATTG
>CAJBIA010000107.1 GCA_903953055.1 uncultured Methylophilaceae bacterium | reverse complement strand
CTCACCTGAGTTTGAAAAATGGTTAAAACAAATGAACATCATGGATGAAAAAGGCAACGTTCAGCCGGTGACCCAAGCACATCGCATGTTGCAAAATATGCCCAAACATTTATTGATGTCGCATTAAGCTAATGACAAAAGACCTAAAAATTTCAGATAGTACTGTGCAAGACCCTTGGGGTGATCTTAAAAGATTTACGCGAGCTCGGATTGCTTTGGGCAGGGTAGGAAGCAGCCTGCCTACAAAAGAAATTCTAAATTTTGGAATGTCACATGCGATGGCGAGGGATGCCGTTCATTTGGCCTTGGATGTCGATGCGCTCAAAGTTCAAATTGAAAGTTTGGATTGTGATGTGATCAAGTTGCATAGTCGTGCTCCAAATAGAGCAAGTTATTTGCTGAGGCCTGATTGGGGACGTCGACTTAATGATGAAAGTGCAAAGCTTTTAATCGATGAAATTAAAGACTCGGTAGATGTGAGCATTGTGATTGGGGACGGACTTTCCTCACTTGCGGTTCAACGGCACGCTGCGCCGATGCTTCAAGCTATTTTGCACAGCATTCCTAGCTCATGGAAAATTGGACCAGTTGTTATCGCAAGTCAGTCAAGAGTGGCATTGGCCGATGAAGTGGGATCACTGATGAAAGCCAAGATGGTGATTTTGCTCATTGGGGAACGTCCGGGATTGAGTTCGCCAGACAGTTTAGGACTTTATTTAACTTATCAGCCTAAAGTTGGCTGTAGTGATGCGGACCGGAATTGCATTTCAAATGTGCGGCCGGAGGGTTTAAGTTATGAAGCTGCCGCCAGAAAATTGGTCTGGTTAGCGAGCGAATCGATGCGACTTAAAGTTTCTGGTGTGGCACTCAAAGATGAGAGTGATGTGCACCAGATTGTTAAGGTTGAACCAGGGTTACTCACATAGAAATTTTTAAAAACTGACTGCAAAGCCTCAACAAATCACAGGTCATTGCTATTGCACTCATCTAGTGCGAAATTAGCCATTTGCTATCTAATGGTGCAATTATAATGGAACCTTCTCTCCATCAGGCTTCGCGGGGATCAAGCTTGATTTGCCAATGCTTAGTCTCATCACCCGGTTTAATTTTTGCCGTACTCTAGTTTTTTTATTAGGTAAGCTATTATTTTTTATACAAATTAACAATTATCATTTAAAACATCAATTTAGATATTTTATCTATACTAATCACTTAAGATATTCAAATTCATCATCTTGTAATGTTGGCACGGCTATTGCTTATGATGTAACGTAAAATTTTGTTTTTTCAATTTTTGCATTCTATTTAATTAAAGGAAAAATTATGCGCAAATCATTATTAACACTTGCAGTACTAAGCGCACTTGCTTCGCAAGTGGCGTTTGCTGAAGAAGCGGCTGCTCCTGCAGCTGCGCCAACGCCTACATGGACATTCCCAACGAGCATTACATTAGCTAGTGATTATATCTGGCGCGGCCAAACTCAAACTTGGGGCAATCCAGCTGCTCAATTTGGCATTGAAGCTGATCATGCATCAGGCGCATATGCTGGTTTTTGGGCTTCTAACGTTTCTAGTCATTGGTTACCAAATGCTAACGTAGAAATGGACTTCTCTGCGGGCTTCCGAAACTCCTTTGCAACAGACTTCAAATATGATGTTGGTGGTACCTATATTTATTATCCAGATGGCGATTTCTCTAAAGTTCCACCAGCTACAGGT
>CAJBIA010000106.1 GCA_903953055.1 uncultured Methylophilaceae bacterium | reverse complement strand
TAGTGCGCTATTAAGCCGTGCCCAAGTATTTGTTTTAAACGCCTTGTCTGAAGTGGAGCTTGAGGAATTATTGACAAGGGCTGAGCGCAGTATGGGCTTAAGTATCCCCATCATGGACGAGGCAAAAGCGCATGTGATTTCTTATGCGGATGGTGATGCTAGACGCCTCCTTAATTTTGTCGAACAACTCTTTAATGCCGCGGAATCTGCCAACGTTAAAGCCATTGATATCCCATTTTTACAATCGACCATGGCCACTAAAATGCGCCGATTTGATAAAGGGGGTGACGCTTTTTATGATCAAATCTCTGCATTGCACAAATCCGTTCGAGGTTCTAATCCAGATGGGGCGCTTTATTGGATGCAGCGCATGTTGGATGGCGGCGCTGAGCCATTGTATGTGGGACGTCGCTTGGTCAGAATGGCGATTGAAGATATTGGATTGGCAGACCCACGGGCATTAGAAATTTGTCTAAATGCCTGTCAGACTTATGAGCGATTAGGTTCGCCAGAAGGGGAATTGGCTTTTGCAAATGCCGTGATTTACTTGGCCATTGCTGCAAAAAGCAACGCGGTTTATATGGCCTATAACCAAGTGAAATCGTTCGTGGCTCAAGATCAGTCAAGGCCAGTTCCGCTGCATTTGCGAAATGCGCCTACCAAGTTGATGAAGCACTTAGATTACGGTAAAAATTATCGTTATGCGCATAATGAAGAGGGCGCGTATGCGGCGGGTGAGCAATATTTACCGGATGGCTTGGAAGAAGTAAAATTTTACGAGCCGACAAATCGCGGCCTTGAAGGTAAAATAAGCGAAAAATTAGCGCAACTGGCCGCGCTTGATAAAACTGCAAAACGTCAGAAGTGATATTGATTAGGAAATCGCATGTTAGATATACAGCAGCTAAGAACAGATTTAGACACCGTGGTCGCCAAACTAGCGAGTCGCAAGTTTGACTTTGATGTGCAAGGATTTACCGCGCTCGAAGCCGAGCGTAAAGAAGTGCAGACCCGTACCCAGGAATTGCAGGCTAGACGAAATGCAAGCTCTAAACAGATCGGGTTCGCTAAGTCTAAAGGAGAAGATGTCAGCAGCATTATGGCGGAAGTGGCGGGCCTAGGGGATGCGTTAAAGGCTGATGAAGAGCGTTTAGCCGCTATTCAAGGGCAGATGCAGGACTTTCTCTTGAATGTTCCTAACTTACCCCAAGAGAGTGTGCCCATCGGCAAGTCTGAGGAGGATAACGTCGAAGTGCGTCAAGTTGGGACCCCTCGCCATTTTGATTTCGAGATTAAAGATCATACGGATGTCGGCACGCCGCTTGGCTTAGATTTTGATACAGGGGCCAAATTAGCAGGGGCAAGGTTTACGCTCATGCGAGGTCAAATCGCCAAGCTTCACCGTGCCTTAGCCCAGTTCATGATCGATACGCAAACAGAGCAGCATGGTTATGAAGAGTGTTACACCCCGTATATGGTCAACGCAGATACCTTGCGCGGGACAGGGCAATTACCTAAGTTTGAAGAAGATCTCTTTAAAGTGCCCCATAACGACAGTAGCTTATATCTGATTCCAACTTCTGAAGTGACGCTCACTAATACGGTGCGTGATGAAATTGTGCCTTTGGAGGCTTTGCCGATTAAGTTGACTGCGCATACGCCTTGTTTTCGTTCAGAGGCAGGCTCTTACGGTCGTGATACACGCGGTATGATCAGGCAGCACCAGTTTGATAAGGTTGAGATGGTCCAAATCGTTCATCCAGAGCAAAGTAATGCAGCGCTAGAAGAAATGGTGGGGCATGCAGAAAATATCTTAAAGGCGCTTGAACTGCCTTACCGGGTGGTTTCGCTATGTACGGGGGATATGGGATTTGGGGCAGCGAGGACCTATGATTTGGAGGTCTGGTTGCCAGCTCAAAATACCTATCGTGAGATTTCATCGGTCTCTAATTGCGAAGCGTTTCAGGCACGCCGTTTGCAAGCTCGCTTTCGTAATGAAGCTGGTAAGCCTGAGTTAGTGCACACCTTAAATGGTTCTGGATTGGCGGTTGGACGTACTTTGGTGGCGGTGCTTGAAAACTACCAGAATGCAGATGGGAGTGTGACGGTGCCTAAAGTGCTGCGTGATTACATGGGTGGAAAAGAAATCATTCGTTAAGGGACGGCTTTGATCAAGCAAAAACGGCCAGTGATGGCCGTTTTTTTATGGTTGCTTGTTGCGTAGCAATGTTGGTTTAAATTCGAAGCTTGGGAAGATGGATGCGTGCGCCGGGAAGTATTTTCCTAATATGTCGTAATAGGTACGAATGCATTCCACAAAAATTACTGGCGCGCCGCCATTGGCGTAGCCAAACTTAGCGGTGTTGTAATACTTAGCTTTATTGAGTAAGGGTAGGGTGGTTTTAATGTCAGCCCAGCTATTTGGATTTAAGCCCATTTTTGTGGCGAGTACACGGGCATCTTCTAAGTGCGAGAAGCCAATGTTATAGGCGGCGAGTGCCATCCACGTGCGGTCTGGTTCTGGAATGTGTTCGGGCACTTGATGCTTGAGTGTGTTGATGTAGCGGGCGCCGCCAGAAATGCTTTGTTTTGCATCTAGCCGATCTGTCACTCCTAGTTCATCCGCGGTTTCTTCGGTGAGCATCATCATGCCGCGCACATTGGTTGGGGACGTGTTGTATTGATCCCAGTGCGACTCTTGGTAGCTGATTGCCGCAATGAGACGCCAATCAATGTCAGTGATTTGCTGCGCATCTTTAAAAAGCGGGATGTATTTAGGGAGGGTGCCGTGCGTTTTCGCTAAAAACTTGCTCACGTCTAATTGATCGAGTCTTTCTGTATGACCATGGTATCGATCTACTAAATTTTTGAGGGTGCCATCCTTGCTAATGCGGTTAAAGAACGCGAGGGATTTTTGATACAACCAGCCATTGCCGTTCTTAGGAAAAGCCCAAGCAATCTGCTCTGGATCGCCAATCGCGATGCCCTTGCCAATGTTGGGGTAGTAATTTTGTAGGATAGCAATGACGTGATCATCGGCGACGGTGTAATCTAAGAACCCCATGTTGACTTGTTCTAGGAGTTCATCGGTACTGGCATTTTCAACTTCTTGAAACTCAAATTGTGGATTTTTTGCACGCAACTCTTCTAAGCGCTCTGCATAGCTTGAACCTTTCGGGACATGAATATGTTTTCCGATTAAGTCATTGATTTCTTTAGGGGCATTGTTTTGATCTGAGCCGTAAGCGATATGTTGCTGAACATTCAGGTAGGGTGCGCCAAAACGAATTTTTTTGCTGCGGGCTGGGGTGATGCTTAAGTTTGCTGCAGCGATGTGGGCCTCGCCTTTTCGTAGTCTAGGGACGACATCTGACACTTTGTCGGCCACGATAAATCTGACACGATAATCTTCTCCTAAGTCTTTGAGGAAGAGATTCACGAGGTCATATTCTAGGCCTGCATATTCTCCTTTTCCATTCACATAGTAGGTGCCAGCCGCATTATGGGTAATGACGACTAGCTCTTTGGAAGTCTGCACATTGGGGGCGCGCAGGTGAGAAAAATAGTATAAAGCAGCCGTAATTGCCATTAGCAGGCAGGCAATTAGTCCATAGACGACAGGCTTTCGAGCGAATCTCATGAGTGGCAGTTTCACCAACTTTTGCCCGATTGTCTAGTCAAAAAACAAGACGGCCTTATTCGATTTCCTGGCTGGCTAAGTAGTCTTCGTAATTACCTGAGAAGTCGATGATTCCTTCGGCGCGGACATCTAAGATTCGGGTAGCCAATGAACTCACAAATTCACGATCGTGACTGACGAAGAATAGGGTGCCATTATATTTATCGAGCGCGGTGTTCAAGGACTCAATGGATTCCATGTCCATGTGGTTGGTCGGTTCATCCATCAATAATACGTTGGTTTTGGCGAGCATGAGCTTACCAAACATCATGCGACCTTTTTCACCGCCTGAGAGCACTTTGACCGACTTTTTAAAGTCTTCACCAGAAAATAATAAGCGGCCTAACATGCTGCGCACGACTTGATCATCATCGCCTGCTTGTGTGAATTGCTTCATCCAATCAAATAAATTGAGGCCTTCCTCAAAGTCTTCGGCATGGTCTTGTGCGAAATAGCCGATATTGGCTTTTTCTGCCCATTTCACGGTGCCATGCTTGGGGCTTAGATCGCCAGCCAAGCAACGCAGTAGGGTGGTTTTACCGACCCCGTTTTCACCGATGATGGCAATTTTTTCGCCCGCTTCTACGAGTAGGTTAAAGTCGTTAAAGAGTACGCGGTCAAATCCGTGACTGAGTTTTTGTACTTCTACTGCATTACGATGTAGTTTTTCTCTGTCATCGTACTCAAAACGAATAAATGGATATTGGCGGCTTGAGGGCTTGATGTCTTCTACTTTGATCTTATCGATTTGCTTAGCACGGCTAGTCGCTTGTTTAGCTTTAGAGGCGTTAGCAGAGAAGCGGCGCACGAAGTCTTGTAAGTCGGAAATTTGTTGTTTGGCTTTTGCATTATCT
>CAJBIA010000105.1 GCA_903953055.1 uncultured Methylophilaceae bacterium | reverse complement strand
TACTGTATGGGACAACGGGAACGAATATTTTCCGCCAACTTCATTGCAAATCTCTAATATGAACGGTGGCACCGGCGCTACCAATGTGGTCCCTGGCGAAGTTGATATTTTATTTAACTTCCGGTTCTCAACCGCCAGCACTGAAGAGAATCTTAAAGAACGTGTTTATGCCATTTTAGATAAACACGAACTTAATTACGATTTGGATTGGGAATACTCCCCACCTTACATCACGCCTAGAGGTAATTTGGTTGAGGCTATTTCTGAAGCTATTAAACAAAATTATGGGATAAGCCCAGAGCTATCAACTACTGGCGGCACATCAGATGGACGTTTTATCGCAGACATTTGTAAACAAGTCATTGAATTTGGCCCACTTAACGCAACTATCCACAAACTCAATGAATGTGTTGCTGTGGCAGATATAGAACCACTCAAAGACACTTACCGTATTACGCTTAAGAAGTTACTGCTCACCTAATCCAATGAAATGATTATTGTCTTCATCGTTTTTGGATCTGTAAATTGGCTTCTACCAAGCACATCCAAATCAAAAAAATAAAGAATCGAAAATACCCATGACGCCCAAACACATCACAGAAGCTTTGCTCACCATTCGCGATTGGGTACGCTTTAGCGTGAGCCGTTTAGAAGAAGCTGAGGTATTTTTTGGCCACGGCACTGATAATGCTTATGACGAAAGCGTTTGGCTAATCATGAGCGCCCTGCACCTGCCTTTAGATACCTTAGATAACTTCTTGGATGCGCGCGTCACCAAAGAGGAGTCTAAACATTTAGCGCATTTAATCGAACGCCGTGTCACTGACCGGACACCAACCGCTTACTTACTCCGTGAGGCTTGGTTGAGAGGCTTTAAGTTTTATGTAGATGAGCGCGTCATTGTGCCACGCTCATTTATTGCTGAATTGCTTGAGAACGGCTTACACCCTTGGATTGAATATCAAGAAATGGTGGAAAGTGTGGCTGACATCTGCACCGGCAGTGGCTGTTTGGGTATCTTGCTTGCTCATGCTTTCCCCAATGCAACTGTAGATGTGATTGATATTTCACATGATGCCATTGCTGTTGCAAACATCAATATCAAAAACTACGGTTTGGAAGAACAAATTACTGCAATTCACTCTGATATGTTTGCAGCACTTACTAACAAGACCTACGATCTAGTTATTAGCAACCCGCCATACGTGGACGCACCGTCAATGGCACATCTGCCAAAAGAATATCGTAATGAACCACAAATTGCACTTGGAAGCGGCGCTGACGGATTAGACCACACACACACATTATTGAAAGATGCGGGCAAATATCTTAATGATGGTGGCTTGCTAATTGTTGAAATTGGCCATAATCGGGATGCTTTAATTGATGCTTATCCTGATGCACCATTTACATGGCTAGAAGTGGAGTCGGGCAATCAATTCGTGTTCATGTTAACAAAAGAACAATTACCCGTTAAATCCTAAAGTATTAAAACCACTTTAAGGTTGATGCCGTTTAGGTGGCTTTTCACCGGCCTTAACGAGATCGGTGCCTTGGCGAATACGACGATTTGCTGGCTTTTTAGGTACTGAAGTTTTACCGCGAGAGTTCCGCTTGTCCCTTGCAAAATCAGCTCTATCTAACTTCTCTTTATCTGAAGCTGCATGCTCTGAAGATTTCCTATCAACAGAATTGGTGCCACGACTCTTACGTTGCGTCCCAGTCAAAGTCTCAGCCAAGCTTGGCGGCGCATTACGTTCATAATAGCCTTGACGTTCACTTTTATTACGGTCGCCTGCTGCAATCCGCTCACGTGCTTCACGTTTAGGTTTAGGTGTAAAAGCAGTGCCAAGCTTATCTTTTTCCCTTGCTGTAAGCTGGCGTAATGGGGCACTCGGTGTTGGCAGGCCAGCCCATTCAAGCAAGCCCACCACCTCTTTGGGCGATAGTTCTAACATCATGCCGCGCTTTAAACGTGGAGGGAGATTCACAGGACCAAAACGTACCCGCATCAAGCGACTAACTGGCGTTAAAAATGCCTCAAATAAACGACGCACTTCTCGATTACGGCCCTCTGTCAGAACCACCTGATACCAATGATTGGAACCTTCCCCGCCTTGTGGATTGATAATGTCAAAATTTGCAGGGCCATCATCTAGTTCAATACCAATACGTAACTGTGCTAATTGTTCATCAGTTAATTCACCAAAAATACGTACAGCATATTCACGCTCAACGCCATAACGCGGATGCATGAAATGATTGGCAAGCTCACCTGATGTGGTAAAGATCAACAAGCCAGAAGTGTTAATATCTAGGCGACCAATCGCAATCCACTTGGCACCACGCACTTTAGGTAGTTTATCAAATACACTGGCACGGCCTTCAGGGTCGTCTTGACTAACAATCTCGCCTTCTGGCTTATGATAAATCAAGACTTTTGCTAATTCTGGCTCAAATGGCAAACGCACCGGCCTACTATCCACACGCACAATGTCGGCTTCACTCACTCCTGCCCCTTGCGTTGCTAGTTGCCCATTAATCGTCACGCGACCATCGGCAATAAGTGCTTCCATGTCACGACGTGATCCTAAACCAGCTAAAGCCAATAGCTTATGTAAGCGCTGAGTTGGGACTGGCGGCGCATCAGGGTCTGCAGCGATAGGTGTGAAATTAGTCGTTGGGCGTTTAACTGGGCGCTGAGGATCACGCTGTTGCTTAAAAGGACGAGCCATGTTGTATATTTTGGTAATTGAATAGCGCTAATTTTACCGCAGATTGCTAAGCTAAATATTTTAATTAGCCGGAGGGTCCTTGTTATCAATAAAATCAGCTTGAACTGCCTGCTCTATGGCGATGGCTTCATCATCGGGAAAAATTTGTTCAACGAAAGTATCTATCGCCGGCAAGTCAGCCAATGATTTAAGATTAAGATCATCTAAAAAGGTTTTCGTTGTTGCATAAAGTGAAGGACGACCAGGGACGTCTCGCTGACCAACGACATCAATCCAATCACGCTCTTGCAATTGACGGATGGTGTTCGGATTCACCGCAACCCCACGTAGTTCTTCAATGTCGCCCCGCGTCACAGGCTGCCGATAAACGATAATAGCTAAGGTCTCCATGGCAGCTCTCGAATATCGCTGAGGACGCTCTGGATTAAGCCTAGATAAAAAAGGGGCCAACTCAGGCAATGCTTGAAAACGCCAGCCACTTGCCACTTCCACCAATTCCATACTATTCGGTTTGCGTGCCAGCCAATCCTGCTTTATCTCATCAAGCAACATCCTAAGTGTTGCACGCTCTACACGTTCAGAAAATAAGCGCAACATAAGCTCTAATGACAAAGGACTTGGGCTAGTCAGCAAGGCCGCCTCTAGCATAATCTTCATCTGAGTTGTATTGTTTAGTTCCACCATTAATTGCTTTGATTAATTTGCAAGTAGATCGGCGTAAACGCAGCTTGCTGCGTAAGTTTGACCAAGCCTTCACGGGCCAATTCCAATATCGCTAAGAAGCACACCACCAATTTAGGAATACCTTCATTCTCCACATCGAACAAGGCAGAAAATTCCATCATATTGTGCTCTTTTAATTGGCGCAGAATTTGGCTCATATGTTCTCGCACCGAAAGCTCTGACTTGCCCACTTTATGATGCGCAAAATGGCTGGCTCGCTTAAGCACATTTTGCCAAGCCGATAGTAAATCTTCCATAGAAATTTGCGGAGCTTGTACCTGAATAACTTGCTCAAAATAAGCATTAGCTACCATCAAATCCAAACCTACTTGCGGCAACTCATCTAGCTTCTGTGCCGCCGATTTAATTGCTTCATATTCCATCAATCGACGCACCAACTCAGCACGCGGATCATCCTCTGATTCCACTTCATCTGGCTTAGGTAACAACATTCGCGACTTAATCTCTATCAACATCGCAGACATTAGCAAATAATCAGCCGCCAATTCCAATTTGATTGCCTGCATCTTTTCAACATAGCCCATATATTGGCGCGTCAATTCCGCCATTGGAATATCGAGAATATCGAGATTATGTTTCCGAATGAGATAAAGCAATAAATCAAGCGGCCCTTCAAAAGCCTCTAGGTAAACTTCCAATGCATCAGGGGGAATATATAAATCATGAGGCAGTGACGTAATCGCCTCGCCATGAAGACGTGGTTCTGTGTGAGCTTTAAGTTCTGTAACGAGCGTAGTCACGCGCTTATGAGTAACTTAAACCCATGACTTCGCGCACTTCGCGCATGGTTTCACGGGCCATTTTGCGAGCACGTTCACAGCCCTCAGCCACAACGTTTTTAATCATCATGGGATCTTCCGCGTATTGTGCGGCGCGTTCTTGGATAGGCTTTAACTCCTCCAATACGCTTTCAATCACTGGACCTTTACATGCGATACAGCCGATGCCAGCGCTGCGACAGCCTTGCTGAACCCATGCTTTAGTTTCATCGCTTGAGTAAACTTCGTGTAGTTGCCAAACAGGACATTTGTCTGGATCGCCCGCATCAGTCAAACGAATACGTGCAGGGTCGGTTGGCATAGTCTTAATCTTCTTAGCCACGCTTTCTGGTGATTCACGCATCGAAATTGTGTTGTTATAGGATTTCGACATTTTTTGACCATCTAATCCAGGCATTTTTGATGCTGGGGTAAGCTTATATTCTGGCTCGACCAATATCATCTTCCCACCACCTTCTAAGTAGCCAAGTAGCCGCTCACGGTCGCCCAAACTTAACCCTTGCTGCTCTTCAATCATTGCACGGGCGGACTCAAGGGCTTCATCATCTCCGCTTTCTTGGTAACGGGTGCGAAGTTCTTCGTACAACCCACCTCGCTTACTACCTAGTTTTTTAATGGCAGCTTCCGCCTTTTCTTCAAAGCCTTTTTCACGGCCATATATATGGTTGAATCGTCGAGCAATTTCTCGAGTAAATTCAATATGCGGTATCTGGTCCTCGCCAACAGGGACTTGCGTTGC
>CAJBIA010000104.1 GCA_903953055.1 uncultured Methylophilaceae bacterium | reverse complement strand
TGTTGGCAACAACCCCAGAAGACTCGTATGGTTTATCAAACCAAGGATCACTACTTTTCTTAACGGCTGGCGCACGTGGTGAGCTTGTGGGTTTATCGTATGATTTTTCACGATGAGGATGCTCAGAAGCTGCACGGGAAGAGCGAATTGGTATGTTGGTGGTTTCTTTTGGGATCTCACGCTTAATGAGCTTTTCGATCTCTTTGATATATTTTTCTTCATCAGGAGATACTAATGAAATCGCAATACCTAATGCGCCGGCACGTCCTGTCCGCCCAATACGATGCACGTAGTCTTCTGGAGCGCTTGGAATTTCGTAATTAATGACCATTGGTAATTGGTCAATATCTAAGCCACGTGCCGCAACATCCGTTGCAATCAGCGCATTAATCTTACCTTGCTTGAACGCTTCCAGTGCTTGAATACGTTCTCCTTGGCTTTTATCGCCATGGATTGCATCAGCAGAAATACCTTCTTTGACTAATTGGCGTGCCAAACGGCTTGCTGTTAGTTTAGTTTTGGTAAAAACAATGACTTGTTTAGTTTCAGTCTCGTTCAAAATTTGAGCGAGGAGAGCGTGCTTATCTGCTTGTGCGACGTGATAGACCTTTTGAGTCACATTCTCGTTAGTAGCATTACTGCGCGCCACTTCAACCAATACAGGATTTTTAAGAAATTCCTCAGAGAGCTTTTTGATTTCAGTCGAGAATGTTGCTGAAAACATTAAATTCTGACGCTGCTTTGGCAACAAAGCCAAGATGCGTTTTAGATCAGGCATAAAGCCCATGTCCAACATGCGATCTGCTTCATCCAAAATCAACATCTGGACTTGGCCGAGTTGCAATGTGCGTTGTTCGACATGGTCGAGTAATCGGCCTGGGGTTGCTACCAAAATCTCCACACCTTTCATCAGATGTGGAGTTTGTGTTTTGATATCAACACCGCCGTAAACAACGAGTGAGCGAAGCGGAGTATGTTTAGCATACACTTTGACACT
Source organism: uncultured Methylophilaceae bacterium (assembly GCA_903953055.1). Lineage (GTDB taxonomy): Bacteria > Pseudomonadota > Gammaproteobacteria > Burkholderiales > Methylophilaceae > Methylopumilus_A. Next base: position 3,587 of record CAJBIA010000104.1, on the reverse strand, counting down.
GGCTTCTACTTGAATCGCTAATTCGCGAGTCGGCACTAAAATCAGTGCACGTATCGGATGACGAGCAGGTGATGCGCTTGAGCTGGCGTGCGGCAATAATTTTTGTAGCATCGGGAGCGCAAAGGCTGCAGTTTTACCTGTGCCAGTTTGAGCGCCTGCCATCAAATCATTACCATTTAGCACAACCGGAATCGCTTCTGCTTGAATGGGTGTCGGTATGGTGTAGCCAAACTCATCTAGCGCCTTAAGAATTTCTGGCGCTAGATTCAGAGATGCAAAACTAATGTTTTCCGTACTCAAGTCTAATTACTCACTATCTTGGTTTTAAGATTAAGCAAAGTTACGTGGACGACGTGCTACGCGAACACCATCATTACCCTTAGGACCCGCCAATTTATCACCACCACGATTGCCTTCAGGGCGTGAGTTGCGATTGCCGTCACGACTGCCTTCATTGCGACCAGCAAAGCTACGGTTGCCTTCAGGGCGGCTAGCACCAGGGCGACTGTTTGCGTTGCCATCTTGACTGCGTGGTTTAAATCCTGTGTTATTGCCTGGGTAGCCACTTGGGGCACGGTCACTAGCAACGCGGTCACCAAAGCTTGTATTCGCAGGACGGCTTGAACGGTCGCCAAATGAACGGTCGTTTGCACGATCACCGTTTGGACGACTTGCGCGGTCACCGAAGCTGCTATTTGCAGGGCGGCTTGAACGATCGCCTGGGCGACTATTTGAAGGACGGCCTGAGCGTTCACCAGGACGGCCAGAACGACTTGGACCGTCATTGCGTGGCGCCGCACGTTTTGGTTCAAAACCAGCAATCACGCTAGCCTCTAGACGTTGACCAGTAAACTGTTCAATTTTACGTACTTGATGGCGATCCATGTTTGATGCGAATGAAATCGCGATACCCGTGTTACCAGCACGTCCAGTACGGCCAATACGATGAACGTAATCTTCAGCAAATTTTGGGAGGTCGTAGTTAATCACATGCGTGATGCCAGCTACATCAATACCACGTGCAGCAACATCAGTAGCTACTAATACTTTTACGTCGCCATGACGTAATTTAGTTAATGTGCGGTTACGCGCGCCTTGTGTCATGTCACCATGTAATGCAGCCGTTTTGTGGCCAGCAGCGTACAAGTCTTCTGCCAATAAATCGGCGTGACGTTTTGTCGAAGTAAATACAATGACTTGGTTCACTTCAGGTGCAATCAAAAGATGCTCAAGCAGTTTATTCTTGTGTGTCATGTCATCAACAAAGTGCAGGCGTTGCTCAATGTTTTCATGTTTTTCTGTTTGCGTAGCAATTTGGATTGTTTTTGGATTACGCAAAATTTGGTGCGCGATACGGCCAATATTGCCATCTAATGTTGCTGAGAATAAAAGCGTTTGGCGTTCTGCTGGTAATGATGCACATATACGTTCAACATCAGGCATAAAGCCCATGTCCAACATACGATCCGCTTCGTCTAAAATTAACATTTGCAAACGAGACATATCAATACGGCCACGTTCCATGTGGTCTAATAGGCGACCTGGTGTTGCCACCAAGATATCTAATGGTTGTGAAAGTAACTTGTTTTGGAGTGGGTAAGGCATGCCACCTACGATACTGACTGTACGTGCGCGGATGAATTTACCGTATTTGCGCGCAGCTTCATTAACTTGAGCTGCTAATTCACGGGTTGGTACTAATACTAAGATACGTGGACCACGGCTCTTAGATGCATGAGGAGTTGCAAGCAAATTAAGCGCAGGCAATGAGAAGGCGGCAGTTTTACCTGTACCTGTTTGCGCTGAAGCCATCAAATCGTGGCCAGCCATCACTTCAGGAATTGCTTGTGCCTGAATTGGGGTTGCGTTTGTATAGCCAGATTCTTCGATTGCGCGAAGGATCAATGGGTGAAGATTTAAACTTTCAAATGTTACGTTGTCAACAGACATGGTATTCCCTTATAAAAAACTAAAAGGGCGCAAGCAGACACTGATTAAGATCCTCATGCATAAGGCATGAATGGTGACTCAAACAGCGCAATACATTTAATGAAATTAACTTAATAATTAAGTATGCATTTTTACCGGCGCACGGGCATTGCCACTAACCGGTAATCAATACAAGAAAGCCGCAAAATATAACAACGGGCTTCGAGAGGCTAGGGCGATGAATAATCAGGTGGTCATCATCAAACTGTAATTAAACAATGTTTGAATGTCACACCGATGCGCGCAGTATATAGATTGTGACTGGGATGTCAAAACCTTTTATGTAACTAAACTGTAAATGCGTAGGCTTTTATGCGGGATTAACGCCGAGTTGTGTTAAAATCGCGCCCTTTTAATGAATCGGCATTTCTAATTGCCACGGAATCTTATGTCTAGAAATTTACGCAACATCGCCATTATCGCTCACGTTGACCATGGCAAAACCACAATGGTGGATAAGTTATTACAGCAAGCAGGCACCTTTGCAGCCCATCAGGCAGTAAGTGAGCGTGTGATGGATTCAGGCGATATTGAAAAAGAACGTGGCATTACGATTCTTGCTAAAAATACAGCCCTGAACTTTGAAGGTACACACATTAACGTCGTAGATACTCCAGGTCATGCTGACTTCGGTGGTGAAGTTGAGCGCGTATTGGGGATGGTTGATGGTGTTGTATTGTTGGTTGATGCCGTTGAAGGCCCAATGCCTCAAACACGTTTTGTGACGAAAAAAGCGTTGGCACTTGGATTGAAACCAATTGTAGTAATCAATAAGGTTGACCGTCCAGGTTCACGCACTAACTGGGTGATTAACCAAACATTTGATTTGTTCGCTAACTTAGGCGCGACTGATGAACAATTAGACTTCCCAGTGGTTTATGCCTCTGCATTGAATGGTTATGCAACTTTAGATATGGCAAACGCTTCAGACACAATGCGGCCTTTATTTGAAACCATTTTAAGTCATGTAGAGCCACCAAAAGGCGACAGTAATGCGCCACTACAAATGCAAGTGTCGGCACTAGATTACTCAACTTATACCGGTCGCTTAGGGATTGGTCGCGTTTGGAATGGTCGTATCAAGCCAGGCCAAGCAGTGACGATCATGAATGGCGATACACAAGTTGGCCAGGGTCGTATTAACCAAGTCTTAGGTTTCCGTGGCTTAGAGCGTATTGAAATTAAAGAAGCTGAAGCTGGCGATATCGTTATTATTTCAGGTCTTGACGATATCGGTATCGGTGTTACCGTGACTGACAAAGAAAATCCAGTGGGCCTTCCGATTCTTGGTGTTGATGAACCAACGTTGACGATGGACTTTATGGTGAATACCTCTCCATTAGCAGGTACTGAGGGTAAGTTTGTAACCAGCCGTCAAATTCGTGACCGCTTAACAAAAGAGTTATTGGTTAACGTGGCATTACGCGTTGAAGATACACAAGATGCAGATGTGTTCCGCGTTTCAGGTCGTGGTGAGTTACATTTGACCATTCTTTTGGAAAACATGCGTCGTGAAGGCTTTGAAATGGCGGTCGGTAAGCCACGTGTTGTTTACCGTGAAATCAACGGTGACAAATGTGAGCCATACGAAACCCTTA
>CAJBIA010000103.1 GCA_903953055.1 uncultured Methylophilaceae bacterium | reverse complement strand
TTTTGGTGGGGTGATTAGCATCAAGACACGTATGCCAGAAAAGTTTGAAGCGCATGCCAATGTACAAACTTTCATGCAAAACTTTAAACTTTATGGGTCAGATGTGACAAATCATGGCAACCATGAAAGTGCTTCTGTTGGGAACAAAATCAATGATCTTAGTTTTTGGTTAGGCGTGGATAGGCTAGATAATCAGGGTCAGCCTTTGGATTATGCTGTTTTAGACAAAACGGCTCCTCCTACACCTCCGGCTGGGCTCGCAGGTACGCGAGTCACGGGTGCTTATCAAGATATTAGCGAAATGAAAAAAAATCGAATTGTTTTCGGTGCCACTAGCATTGATAACAGTGAGCAAATCAATACTAAATTCAAGGCAACTTATGATTTTACCCCTGAGATCAAGCTTGCTTACACGCTTGGTCTATGGGACATCGATGGCAAGACTGATGTGCAGAGCTATCTTAAGGATGGCGCTGGCAATCCAGTTTATGCTGGCAACGTAAACTTTAACGGTAGTAATTATGCTGTGCCTAAGATGAGTCCTGGTAAGACCGATGCTTTGCATATCATGCAGGCAGTGGAATTGAAGTCGAATAGCAAAGGTTTTTTTGATTGGAACTTGGCCTTGTCTGATTATGACTATCAAAAAGACTTGAGTGGAAGTTCTAAAATATCGACTGGGAATCCCTATATCACTCGAACCGGAACGGTGACCGATTTGTCTGGAACAGGCTGGACGGTCTTTGAAGCTCGAGGTACTTTGCGCCCAGAAAATCATATCGTAGATTTTGGGTATCATATTGATGACTACAAGCTTCGAAGCATTACAAGTAATACCAGTGATTGGTCAGCGATGAGTAAAGGAGATTTTAATGCTTCTTCACAAGGTAATACGCAAACGCAGGCAATCTATGTGCAGGATAAGTGGCAGTTTAATCCGCAGTGGGCATTAACTTTAGGTGCGCGTGAGGAATTTTGGCAAGCGAGTGAAGGACGCAATGAATCAAATGCAAGTTCACCTAAGCTAGTAAATTACCAAGATAAATCTGAGAGCAAGTTTTCACCAAAAATATCTCTTAGTTTTGAGCCGCAGCCCGCTTGGGGATTTAGGGCCGCATTTGGTCAAGCTTTCCGTTTCCCCACGGTCACGGAGCTTTATCAGCAATTGTTAACTAGTGGTAGTAATAATATTATTGTTAATAATCCTAATCTTAAACAGGAAGAAGTGCTTTCTGCGGAGCTAACCGCCGAACGTCGATTTGCAAATGGCTTAGTCCGACTCAGTGCATTTAATGAGCATAGATATGATGCATTACTTTCACAAACAAATACTACAAATATTGGAACAACAACTTACGTTCAAAACGTGGATCATATTCGCACGTATGGTTTAGAAGCGGCGACTGAGTGGCAAGATGTTCTGGTCTCTGGTTTGGACATTCACGCTAATGCGACATGGACGGATGCTAAAGTGTTGCAAGATGCGGCTGCGCCAAGTTATGTGGGTAAAATTGCACCTCGGATTCCCAAACAGCTTTATAAGGCAGTAGCAACCTACCATGTGAATAACGACCTGACGTTGAGTGTTGGTGCTCGATATA
>CAJBIA010000102.1 GCA_903953055.1 uncultured Methylophilaceae bacterium | reverse complement strand
TGCGAGATTAACCGATTAATTTTGATGAACTCACTTTTCGTCAACAACCAAGTTCTAAAAGACTGATGGCATGCGTAATGTCCAAAATACCTATCAACCACACCCGATTCAATTAAATCTTCTACATATAAATTTTTCTCAGTGATCTGCGCGATGGATTTCACTATCAGCAAATGCTCGGCATTGAGTTTAGTTGCTAACCAGGCAGCTAAACTATCTGAAGTTAAATCCCAATTACGCGGCAAATGGGTATCTGCCAAGACCATGCTAGAGGGTTTCCAAACAATCGCGCGATGCTGCCATCCAGACTCAGCGATCTCCAGTTCGCTTGCTGCCATGACTAAATCTGGATTTAAACCAGTCATTAGCATGGCGTACTGATCCATCGCCATCACTGCCATCTCATGTGCCAGTCCATCAGCAATTAATGTCTCAGCCTGAGCCTCTCTGACCGCATCTGCAAAGAGACCTCCCCCCGGCACAATAACAATCTTGCCATCCCCAAACCGGGTTAGCGCATTCAGCCATTGCGGGAGCTCTGGTTGACCAAGCAAGCTTCCCCCTAGCTTAATGACCCACATTAGGCTTTATTATCCGCTAACGAGACATCGCCACCAAAACGTTGGATCAAGGCTAACATCGAAGAGGCTTTATCTAGAGTCTCAGAATGCTCTTTATCCAACTCGGAATCGGCCACAATGCCGCCCCCTGCATAAAAACGAATCTCGCCATGGGAATAAATTGCTGTCCGGATTGTAATGTTCGTATCCATATTGCCGTCAAAACCAATATACCCAATGGCTCCGCAATAAAGTCCGCGTCGATGCGGTTCTAATTCCTCAATAATTTCCATAGATCGAAGTTTTGGCGCGCCTGTAATCGACCCACCAGGAAAACAGGCACGCAACAAATCTATTGCAGTCATTCCTTGAGCCAAGCGACCAGTGACCGTACTCACCAAATGATGAACATTAGCAAAGCTCTCTAATGCAAATAAATTATCAGCCTGCACACTTCCGACTTCGCAGGCCTTGCCAATATCATTGCGAAGTAAATCCACTATCATCAAATTCTCTGCACGATCCTTGGCGCTATTTTGTAATGCATACGCATTCGCAGCGTCTTCTTGGGCATTGATGGACCGAGACCTTGTCCCTTTGATTGGTCTTGTTTCAACGTGCTGACCATGGACCTGCAAAAACCGCTCCGGCGAAGCTGAAAGCACCTTGAATGCGGTTTGTTTATGTTCAACATTCATATAAGTCATGAATGGGGCTGGGCTGATTTCACGTAAAGCTTGATATGCTTCCCATCCGTCTCCAGAAGCTTTTGCAGAGAAGCGTTGCGCCAAATTCACCTGATAACAATCGCCTTCATGGATATATTCTTGAATGCGATGAAAGGCTTTGCTGTAATCTTTGTAATTCATGTTGGACTGCAAAGCTGATGAAATTTTAAATGGCGGCTTGACTTCTAGACGTTGAGGCTCGGTAAATAAAGTGCACAGCGCAAGCCAATCTTGCTGGGTTTCTGAATGCATGACATGTGAAACTAAAAAGGCCCGTTTTAATCGATGGTCAACGACCACCGCCCAATCGTAAACCCCCACCATCATTTCTGGCATCTCCTCAGCATCTAGTGCGACTTCAGGTAAATGCTCAATGCGACGCGCTAAATCATAACCAAAATAACCAATCGCCCCACCTTCAAACGGAAGTTCAGTTTGCTCTAGCGCATAAGGGGCAAGTGAAGCTTTTAACAGTTCAAAAGGGTCAGCATCACTTGATCGACTTCCATTCTGATCAATGATTAAAGTCTGAGCGCCGCTCGTGATTAATCGAATAAAAGGATTCGCCGCCATAATATCAAAGCGCCCAAACTGACTTTCTGGCTGACCACTATCCAAAAACACCGCCCAAGGCCTATCTGCAATACGCGCAAAAAGATTGGCACTATTCGGTTGATATAGAATTTCTTGCTTTAACATCAAAGATCCAAGGCCAACTTAGCCACCGCCACCGCTGGAAAACAAACATTCACCCAATGTCTTACCGACTCATCACTAAGCATCAATGACTCAACATCCAAATATGGCTTATTGATTCTTTCCGCTAAAATGCGGACTAAGAATCGTCCTGCGCCTGCGCCAATAAAAGGCGCATCAACAGCTAAAGCTTCTTGCGACAGCCGACTTCTTAACTCGAACTCTAATCGTATCAATTGCATCTCTCTAAATTCGAATGCTAAAGCTCTCCATACCTCGATGTCAGCATCCTCAGCATCATGACCAACCATCCTAGCAAGACGACGCGCGCTCTCAAGCTCAGTTTTTCCAGCGCCATCTGCTGTATCCGCCATGTCATCTTCAAACGCTAACTCATGTGTTAAACGATAAACATCCGCGGTGGTTGCAAAATGCTCCGCCGCAATATTCACCATGTGACCGTTAAACTTAATTTTCTGACATAAAGACATCAAAGGCGTTCTTACCACACCGGTATAAAGTAACTCACCATGAGCCATACGTTCTGCATCAGTAAGCCCTTTTGCTTTTACTAAAAAATCTTTCATTAGAATCAAATCAGACGTTGTACTTCCAATGTCAACGAACACCCCTTGCTGCAAATTCCTCGCTATAAGGCTGGCACTTGCGTGCCAATTAGCAGAAGCAACCGATTGATATAAAGAAGACACTAGAGAAATGGGCACAAAACTTTTTTTAATTGAATAAAAGGAGATTTCCCCATCAAGGTGATCATTCATGAATTGGGATAGCTGCACCACCCCCTCATGACGGCTAGGAAAAATATCAACCAACTCTGCCGTCATAGTGACAACATGCCGTTGAGGGCTTATTTTTATCGACTGAATAATCAGTTTCAGCGCCCGATCTAATTCTTCTAATCCTCGCCATAGAGGACAAGCCACTTGAAAAACATCGATAACAACCCCCTCACCTGAAACAAGCGCTGCTTTTAAATTCGCGCCGCCAACATCCCAGCCTAATATGGCATTTGATTTAATTGGTGAGGGATGCTGATGAATCAAGCGAAAATTCAACCTTGTGGTGATTGATAGCGGGCATGACGAATGTCTCATTATAGAACAAGTCCAGAAGCATCTGTGCTGGATTACTACCGCAGGCTTCATGCAACGTGACATAAGAGGTGGTAAGCCTAGGGTTCACCTCGAGTACAAAGCATTGTTCTGCATCCACGATCAAATCGACCCCCACATAACCAGCTAAGCCTGGCATAGATTGAGCAATTTTTTGAGCAAGGACCGTAAACTCACTCGCATATTGAGCCATTCCATTAGTTATGCCGCCATGATAAGAAATACATTGACCTAGAATACGAATCCGCTGGATATTGGCACTTAACAGATAACCTTTCCCCTCCCTACAAAGCATCGAAAAGCTTGCGGCCACCCCTTTTTGATACGCCTGAACAATATGGGTGTCTTCACGACGCTCAATCCAACTTCTCAATAAGGTTAGATCATCAAAGTAAGCCATGCCATCGCAACCGGCCCCATCCCTAGGCTTAACAACATAAGCCCCGGTCATTGAATTAGGCAAAGATTTAGCAAGATAAGTTGGTAATGTTGGAATGTCATGGGAAATAAACGACTCAAAACTTGACCATTTGTCTCCAGCAAGCTTAATCGCTGAGGCTGAACTGCCAAGCACCGTCTTACCAAGCCGCTCAGCCAAAGCCGTCAATTTTTCTAATACACCATCTGTTTCTGGTGCAATCAATAACACCCCATCAACCCCGGCAATACAAGCCTCCCACAAAGCCCAAACGTCTTGATCAAGATCGACCATAACGACCTGTTGCGCGTTGGCAGGCACCTTTAAACGATGATCACAAGTCACTAAAACTTCTAAACCAAGAATCTGAGAAAAGTCACGTAATGCAGCATCCCGCATCATCGTCCCCTCGACCAATAAGGACGGCGGTAAAGACGCACGGTATAATCCCCCACCCGTTATAAATTCGCAGATAAAAATTTTCAAATGAACATTATTCCCGTGCTTGATTTGATGAATCATCAGGTGGTGCATGCCATCGAAGGCAATCGGCATCTCTACTTACCTATCGAATCGTGTTTAACCACCTCTACTGACCCAATCGCCGTTACAGAGGCATTGTTGGCATTATACCCATTCAAAGTGCTCTACATCGCGGATATCAATGCCATTCAGAATAATGGAGATCACAAGAAAACTATCCACGAATTAGCCTTGCATTTCCCAGCACTGGAAATATGGCTAGATTGCGGATTCGATAATGAAGCAACTATCAGGTCATGGGAAACGCCTAATATCCGACTCGTCCTAGGGACAGAAAGCTTATCTAACACGCAGCAATACCAACGTTTACTTAAGGCATGCATCAGCAAGCCGATTCTTTCTTTAGACTTTAAAAACAATAAATTACAAGGTCCTGTTGAACTTATAAATGAGTTTAATTTATGGACAAATGATGTGATTGTGATGACTCTTGATAAAGTAGGAAGCAATAATGGACCCGACATTCAACAACTTAACGCTGTTAATCACCAATCCAATCCAGCAAAAATCTATGCCGCCGGGGGCGTTCGCAACATTGAGGACTTGCAACTACTGGAGTCATTAAATATCGAAGGCGCTTTGATTGCCAGCGCCCTTCACAATGGCGCCATCAGCAACAAAGAACTTCAGATGTTTCAGACATAAAAAAGCCCAACATTGTTGGGCTTTTTTAATCGCTATCGCGCTTAATAATTGAATATTATTTAGCAGCGAAGGGGTGAACTGAATCTTTGTATGCTTTAAGCACATCAGCGACTTTAGGTTCACGAGCAATCGCACTTTTTAGTGCTTGCTTAGTTGCTCTGTAGTTCCAGTCTTGAATACGCTCATCAATATCTGCATGGCTATCAATAAAAACGCCAACACAGATGAAAATGTTTTCAGCTTCATCTTCTGGGATTGTGCCGTCAGCAACACAATCCATGACAGCCATTGCAACACCGCGCTGCGCTGGTCCAAACATTTGAACAGCTTGGCGGCCATCCTTGATCGTCACTTTATTAAACATCACTGTGGCTGGTTTAACCATCATGTTAGGCGCCACAATAGCGAGCAGTCCATTAACACCTTGTTTTTGGTCAGTTAATGTGCGGCAAAAAGCATCTTCTGCAGCGCTACCACGTGGGCCAATAATCAAATCAATGTGCGCTACGTTAAACAAATCCAAGCCATTATGTTCTGGACGCTCTTCGATTACCAATGCTTCACCAACTAAAACACGATCAATAACAGCCATTTTCTTTCTCCAATATCTAACGTTTCCGCAGAAACAATTTAGTGCAACTTGATAAGCTACACTTTTAAAAAGCTCACGTCTGTTGAACGCCGAGCATTAATTCAAAATCATTATCCCACAATTTATTTGTCACTATTATGACAAAATGTCATCTTTTACAATGCAGTAACAATAAAAAAGCCCGCCATTTAGCGGGCTTTTTCGGGTGATTAATCAGCTAACAGCGTAATTAATTTTCAACTTACTCTAGGTTAGCGTGAATTGCGCGCATGCCTTCTTCAGTTAAGCCTTTTGCATGAATCAATTCAGAGATTGCCGCTTCCAGAAATACTAATGTTGAAAGTTCAAATTGTGAACCCATTGGCATTCCTAGAGTTAATGGGAAGCTATCATCCTGGCCAATTTGAATCACTAAGTCTGCCACATCTGCCATTGGTGAAGATTTCTTCATAGAAACCACAACCAATTTAGCGCCAACTGATTTTGCTTTCTTAACGAATGGAAGCAAGGTTTCTGTACCGCCAGAACCGGAAACCAATACTAGCAAGTCACCTGATTTAATAGCTGGTGTGACGACCTCACCAATCATGCTTACGTTATACCCTGCATGTACCAAACGCATTGCAAAGAAACGTGAAACCAATAACGAACGACCAGCACCACCGATGAATGTACGGCCAGCTTTTTCTACCAAGTCCAATAGTTGTGCTGATTTGTTATCAGTCACAGCCAAAATACCTGTTAATTTATCTAAGATAAGTTTTTGATGATCCATGATATTTCCTTAATTAATTGTCATACCAGCAAATTCGCATATTACCAAAAAAAATCCCGACGCATTACTGAGTCGGGATTTTTTATACTCTATAAATTCTTTGCCAATTAAATTAGCTCAGAATTTATCGCTAATTAAGCGTGAGCAATAGCAGTGATTTCTGCAGCAGAAGCAGCAGGATCAGCAGCACCGTAAATAGCAGCGCCAGCAACGATGATAGTTGCGCCAGCATCACGTACTTGTGCAGTTGTAGCAGCTTTAACACCACCAGCAACAGAGATTTCTAGACCTAGGTTCAAACCAGCAACCATTGCCAAGTCAACGAAAGGTGTTTGGCCAGCAGCTTGTTGGTCAAGACCAGTGTGAACGCCAATGATGTGTGCGCCTAATTTAGCAACTTCTTTAGTACGTGCTTCTTTATCAGCAACGTTGATCAAGTCAACTTGAGCTTTTTTGCCGTATTTGTTAGCAACATCGATTACACCTTTGATAGTACCGATATCAGCACAACCCAAAACTGTACAGATGTCTGCACCAGCTTTGTAGAATGGCTCAGCTTCGTAGAAGCCAGCATCCATTGTTTTCAAGTCAACTAAGATTTTGTTGTTTGGGAATTTAGCGCGAAGAGTTTCAAGCAATTTGATACCGTTGTGCTTAATGCATGGTGTACCAATTTCAAGAATATCAACGTGTGGAGCAACTGTTGCAGCTAAAGCTACTGTTGCGTCGAAATCTAATGAATCTAAAGCCATTTGTGTTTGTGCCATGTTACATTTCTCCAATTGATTACAGGTTTTACTACTTATTTTTAGCATTTGCTTGGCATAACGTCGCCTCGCAAAACACTAACATACTTAAAAATCGTTCGATATCTTATAGTGCAAACAATCAAGATGTCAACGCTATAAATCATAATGCTAACCGTTACAAGTAACGATTAGCATTTATCTGAAAATATTACAGTTTTTCTGAAAGCATTACTTCTAGTTTGTTTTGATCAACCACAAAACCGCGAATGCCCTCGGCTAGCTTCTCAGTTGCCATTGGGTCTTCATTCAAGGCAAAACGGAACTCTTCCTCAGTTAATTTTGCTGGTGGCGTTTTAGTTGCGCCATTATCTTTCAATACTTGAACCAAAGTACCTTCTGTTGCCGCTAAGTCTTGCAACAAGTTTGGTGAAACTGTTAAACGATCACAGCCAGCCAAAGCAATCAACTCACCAGTGTTACGGAATGAAGCACCCATTACTACAGTTTTGTAATTGTGCTCTTTATAGTATTGATAAATTGCACGGACTGAAACAACACCCGGGTCAGTTTCTTGTGTGTACTCTGTACCAGGGTTTTTAGCTTTGTACCAATCCAAAATACGACCAACAAATGGTGAAATCAAAAATACGCCAGCTTCAGCACAAGCGCGCGCTTGACCAAAACCAAAAAGCAATGTGAGATTACATTGGATGCCTTCTTTCTCAAGAATCTCGCCCGCTTTAATGCCTTCCCATGTTGAAGCTAATTTAATCAACACGCGGTCTTTAGAAACACCAGCATCTTGATATAACTGAATCAACTTACGACCTTTAGCAATCATCTTCTCAACATTGAAAGATAAGCGCGCATCAACTTCAGTTGAAATACGGCCTGGTACAACCTTAGTAATTTCGGTACCAATCAATACAGCCAATTTGTCTGCTGCATTATCAATTTGTTCTGCTTTAGAACCGCCTTGAGCTTTTGCATAAGCAATCGCCTCTTCAATCAATGGCGCATATTGCGGCAATTGGCTGGCTTTTAATACCAATGATGGATTTGTTGTCGCATCGATAGGTTTAACGGCTTTAATCGCCTCAACATCACCTGTATCTGCCACGATAGTGGTCATGCTTTTCAATTGATCTAATAAATTAGCCATAACGCTCTCCGAATAATTACTTAATAAAAATAAAGAACCAACAATAATTTGATCAAAGATTATAAACGAAAAACAAATCTAATCACAGGCGAAACCCCCAAGTTATTGCTAAGTTATTGTTTCAGCGCCTCGACAACTGACTTACGGTCAAAATGCGGGGCTAGAAGCTGAATAAACTCATATGCAAACTTTCTCAAATACGCATCACGCCTAATACCAACATAGGTCACACTATCAGGGAATAAATGCCGTGCATCCAATGCCACCAGGCTCGAATCTCTTTCAGGGTCGTAAGCCATACTTGCCAACAAGCCCACACCCAAACCAAGCGTGACATAAGTTTTAATGACGTCGGCGTCAATGGCAGTCAATACGACGTTCGGCACTAATCCTTCTTTTTCAAAAACGCTACTCACTAAAGATCCGCCAGTGAATGCAAAATCATAAGTTATCAAAGGATATTGTGTTAGTTTTTTTAAAGTTAACGGGATATCAGCAATTAATGGATGCTCAGGGGGCACAACGACACAACGATTCCATTGATAAGCAGGCAAACACAAAATCTTTTCATAATGGCTAATCGCTTCAGTAGCAATACCTATGTCCGCTTCCCCGCTTTCAACTTGTTCAGCCACCTGAGTGGGATTGCCTTGATGAATATTAAGCTTAACTTGCGGATACTTTTCCATGAAAGCTTTAACCGCGGATGGCAAACGATAACGGGCTTGCGTGTGCGTTGTTGCGATCGTAAGTGAGCCTACATCTTCATGACTGAACTCTTCCCCAACGCGCTTAATATTATCCATATCTCGCATGACGCGCTCAGCCAAATCGACAATACTCCGACCTGGGACTGTTACCCCAATTAGACGTTTGCCATGTCGCTGAAAAATCTGTAAATTAAGCTCTTGTTCGAGCAATTGAATTTGTTTACTTACACCGGGCTGGGAAGTATGTAAGGTATCAGCAGCCAAAGAAATGTTCATTCCCTGCTTTACAACCTCACTCACATACCTCAATTGATGCAGTTTCATCTTCAGATCATCCTTTATAATCAACAAGAATATATTAAGAAGAAATAGTTATAAAAACAACATATTTAATAAAATATAATGGGCGGTTATATTTAAACCTATAAACATCAGTAGCATTAAGGATTTCTATGGATTTTGGTTTCATTGTTGCAGGATTTCTTGTTGGCTTTTTAGTTGGCTTAACCGGCGTAGGCGGCGGCTCACTCATGACCCCTATACTGCTCTTGTTTTTCCATATCAAACCCGCTTTTGCTGTAGGCACGGATTTGCTTTATGCCTCCGTCACAAAATCTGTGGGTATTTTTGCACACGGCAAACTTGGCAATATTGACTGGCGCATTGTTAAACTGCTCGCCGCAGGCAGTGTCCCAGCATCAATCGGGACTATTTTATTCCTGCGCACCATCAATGTTGAATCAAATGAAGCCATCGC
>CAJBIA010000101.1 GCA_903953055.1 uncultured Methylophilaceae bacterium | reverse complement strand
GATAACTGGTATTTGGATGCATGGTGCCACAAAAAAAATGACCTCCGAAGCTTTTCCGTTGACTCCATTAAACGTGCTGAAATTCTTGAAAAAAAATCTGAAACTATTAGTGAGAAAAAGTTGAACGAAACTCTAGGTTCAGGTTATGGAATTTTTTCTGGTGCAGATATTAGGTGGGCGACTTTGATTTTTACAGAGGAGCGAGCTAAGTGGGTAGGAACGGAAAAATGGCACCCCAATCAAAAAGGTAAGTTCTTAAAAGATGGAACTTATGAGCTTAAAATTCCATTCTCGCTAGAGCATGAGCTTTTGATGGACATTATGAAGTACGGACAAGATGTAAGAGTTGTTGAGCCAGAGGATTTAAAAAAAATGATTCAGTTAAAACATCAACAAGCCGCTGATATGTATTACGAACAAGGCTCACTAAAGCTTTAATCTCTAAATAGGCCTAAGTTAACTTTTTAAGGGTTGTTAAATTGGTTCTTTAACTAACACCATCTCGATAAACTCTTCGCGTTCAAGAGGGAATCTAAATCGGCTATCCAACTGGTAGGGTCGGAACCCGTTTTTATCCCAAGCCGCTACGACTGGTATTCCTTTACCGCCGCCTATGCTTATTAAGATTTCATCTGTGTCATCAAGAACTTCAAAAACGCAGTTCTTGCCTAATCGGCCAAGCAATTCTTCAATTTTCATTTGTACGTTCCTACTGAGTTGAATTACCCAAATACCTTCAACCGCTCTTCTGCAATTCTCATATCATCATTAATGATTGATTCACATTTCATTATTTCTGCATAAGCTTTGGCTGCAAGCAAATCATCTAATGTTAAATTAAGGCTTTTTAATCGTTCGAGAATCGCATTTTTAGCTGACTCAATACGGAGATTTACTTCACTAGATTCTTGGCTCATCATTTTCCCATCTACTTTAAAAAAACATTGCATTAACCATCTATCGCTTACTTTAAGAGCTTTAGTATTTAACATCAATCTCCAAACTGAAAATAAATCACTTGACATGAATTCCCTGAAATTTCCCTACTCACAGCTTATGTATTTAAGTTAATGTTTTAAACAAGTAGAATGACCATAGCGGTTCGCTTTTTAAGGTAATACGTGAAAATTTTATTGGTTGAAGATGATGCAGCATTAGGCCATGCCATGAGCACTTCGCTCAATAAAGCGGGCTATAGTGTCAATTGGGCCCATGATGGATTTGAGGCCGATGTAGCCTTGCATGATTTTGTCTATGACGCCGTCATCCTTGATCTAGGCCTTCCACGCATCGATGGATTTGAAGTCTTAAAACGCATGCGCGCCCGAAAAGTCACGGCGCCAGTCATTATTTTAACTGCTCGAGATGACCTAGATGATCGCGTTCGTGGCCTTGACCTTGGTGCAGACGATTACTTAACAAAGCCATTCAAACTTCCAGAATTAGAAGCCCGTTTAAGAGCGCAAATCAGGCGCAACAATTCCATTCTGGGTTCGACCATTGAATACGGACCGTTAGTTTTGAACATCACTGACAAAATGCTCATTGTGAATGGCGAAACCATGCCACTTTCCCCAAGAGAATTTAGCGTATTAGAGATGCTCTTAACGCGTGTTGGGCGCGTAGTGAGCAAAGATGCAATCATTGACGCTTTATCTAAATGGGATGAAGGGGTTGGCAACAACGCCATTGAAGTTTACATTCATCGTATCCGAAAAAAACTAGAGCCATTAGGCATTAATGTATTAACGATTCGCGGCTTAGGATACCTCCTTCAAAAGGCACAACAATAAAATGAAAAAGTACCATTCACTTCGCAAGAAATTACTGTTATTGCTCGTTCCACCCCTTTTATTATTAATCTTCGTTGCGTCTTCTATTCTCTTTAGATTTGCAATCGTTGAACAACGCGATGCGTTCGATAATGCGCTTTATGACTCTGCTTATTCAATCTATCAATTACTCGAAAAGTCAGAAACTAAAATCGAAGCATTCTCACTGCCTAAAATTGAGAAGCAATTCATCTTAAATGATCAGTCAGATGTTATTTTTTATAATATTGTCGATACCGATGGGAATATTCTCAATGGAGAGAAAAAGCTCCCCTTAATTCCTGAAGTGATCCAGCAAAAAACCAATCCAAGATTTAGTGATGGCACCATCAACAATCTCCCTGTTCGAATCGTCTCGACCTTAGTCAAAATAGAAAAAAATGGGGAAGAAATTCCTGTTTATATTCAGGTTGCCGAAACCCTACACAAGCGACAAGCACTTGCTAGTCAGGTGCTTCTTGATATTATCGTCCCGCAGCTTCTGCTCGTATTATTCACGATCGCCATTATTTGGTTTAGTGTTGAGCGGGGATTAGAGCCGCTCTTTGATTTACAAGCCGCCGTCTCAGAACGCTCCTACCTCAATCTAACGCCCATCAACCTCCCCAATGTCCCCACAGAGGTGATGATTCTAGTGAATTCCGTCAATACCTTAATGAGGCAGCTAGACGGCGTCTTAAGCGCGCAAAATCGATTTATTGCGGATGCCGCACATCAATTGCGAACGCCGCTTGCAGGTGCGCAGGCACAGCTTGAACTGGCATTGTTAGAAGAGGATCCAGAACAACACAAATATCTTTTAAACCGGGTCAATGAGAGTATGGACCGTCTCACCCACACCATCAGCCAATTGCTGAGTCTCGCCAGAAATCAGCAAGATGCGCTGAATAAACCCGACCTTGTCCCTATAGATCTGAGCGAAATCGCGCAAAAAGTAACCACCGACATGGTGCCAACAGCAGTTAAAAAAGGCATTGATCTTGGGTTTGAAGGCAGTGATGAATCCACAATCATTTTGGGCGATAAAAAGCGTCTCAAGGAAATGCTCTATAACCTCATTGATAATGCTTTGTTATACACCCCTGCATATGGAAAAGTGACTGTGAATGTGCGTCACGAGGCAGGTGAAATCGTCCTAAGTGTCGAAGATAACGGCCCTGGCATTCCAAAAAGTGAGCATGAAAAAGTATTTGAACGGTTCCATCGCGTCATGGGATCGGGTCAGGAAGGAAGCGGGCTTGGCTTATCGATCGTGATGGAAATTGCACAGGCACACCAAGCCACCGTTGAAATTGTCGATGAACCCAATAAAAAAGGCCTTAACATCCAAGTGAATTTTGCGGAGTCACGATCATAAAAAAGAAGGGAGGATGAATGCTGCTCATTCTTTTAGGACTGATACTTGCCTTATTGCCCATCATACTAACCAGCGCTTTCCCGCACCTGATTGTCATTAGCATTTACGCTGGCATTTTGCCTTGGCTAGCAATTGCATGGGCCGTTCTGATCATCACCATTATCCTGCGTCGCCAAAGAATTGCAGAATGGAGAAGCAACAGAAGAAACAAAAAGAAAGCTAAAAAATAAAGCTGACTATTTCTTATTTTCTTCCCAAACTTTATCTAAGACTTTCTGTTTTTCATCCAGCGCATTCTGTGCCTTTTTGAGGCGATCTTCTCTAGCAGCCTGACTTTTCTTTAGCGCATTTAATTGTTGCGTTTGCTGATCAATTCTTTTTTCAAGCTCTTTAATCGAATTAGTGAGGGCTTCGTAATCGTGATTCGCACTATCAAATTCCTTCTGTGCCATTCTGACTTGATATTGTTCATCAGTAATATCCTTAGCCTCGACACTCAGACTGGCGAACAAAGTGCCGCAAGCAAATAAGAACACTAATAATGATTTTTGACTGATCATTACATGATGATTTTGCATAATCTATTGGCCTCTTTAATGCTTTTGGTAATTCTAAAATAAAAAAGGGGCTCGTCTTCACGCACCCCTTTTTTAATGCCTTAGTCGAGTGATCGATTATTCACTACAACCATCTTCTTGCATGTGCGAAGCATCGACAACCACACGGCGGTTGGGCGCTAAACACTCGACGATTTTTTTGAATCCTTTGACGTCCTTGCAATCAACAATCGGCTCAGATTCACCTTTCCCAACAGTTTTAATACGCACATCACTCACACCATGTGATGCCAAATATTTCTTCACCGCATCTGCACGACGTTCTGACAATTTTTGATTATAAGCATCCGTCCCAATGCGGTCTGTGTGTCCTGTCACCAACACAAACTCGATATCGTTATGCTCTTTAATCTTAGCAGCCACTTCCTCTAAGATTTGACTATATTTACCCTTGATTGTAGATTTATCAAAGTCAAATAAAGCCTCAGACTGGATGGTAATCGTTTCCATTTTTGGCTTACAGGCTGGCTTAGGTGCTGGCTCTGCAACCGGTGCTGGTGCTGGTGCCGGCTCTACTTGAGCAACAACAGGTGCTGGAGCCTGCACTGCCACTGGTTCTGGAGCTACCGGAGCCGCTGGTGCGCCAAATCTGAAAATCGCCCCAAAATTCAACACGGTATTGGCAACCGTCTTGCTGTCAGTAGCTCCCGTTGTTCCAACTTCGGCTTGACTCCACACTTCTCTAAGATCCGCTTGGAGGCCAATATTATCAGTCACCAAATATTGAACACCCGCGCCAATATTCCCCATGAATGAATCTTTCGATGCACTCAGCGTACTGTAATCAGTTTTGTTATGCGCGTAACCAATACCGACTAATAAGAATGGGCGAAGTTTTTCACGGCTCAACATATACAGTGCATCTACGCCCAATAATGTTTGTTTGTACTTACCATTCGTGTTGCCATCCACACTCGCGTAAGATCCGCCAAATTGCACATCCCAATTTTGATTAATCTCTTTACCCGCGCGAAGGAAGCCACCCACGTCATCTTTCGCTTTTAAATCACTATCAGTCCAGTTATAGCTGATGCCTGGCAAGGCATACCAAGACCCTTGATAACTATCTGTCTCTGCAGCAGTTGCAGAAAAAGATACCGCCAATGAAGCGGCAAGTGCTAAATAACGAATATTTTTTTTCATACCAACCTCCTAAATTTCACTTTTGTAACTTCTATTCGGAATGATTATACGCAAGGATTGTTTCTAAATTGTTAAAAATAAATAAAAAAATTAAATTAAGCTTTTTTCATCAATGAGTTATTAGGCTTACTTATTATTATCTTTAGGAATGTGCCAGTATTTCTGCATTTCAATAAACAAGAAAGAGGCTGACCACGTCATCAAAATCAGACCTGTCAAGGCTTCAACGCCCGTGAGATACCTGGCATACCCCTCTGCGACAAGGTCGCCATAACCTACCGTCGTAAACGTCACAAAGGATAGGTAGACACAATCTAACAGTTGCCCATCAACCGAATGAACCCCAACAAGCGAGCCCATATCCTTGAATTGCAAGGTGCCAAAATAACCTAGCGCAAATATCCAAATTTCAAAGACATGGCAGATAAAAATGACACAAACCCCAAAAAGCACTCGATAACGTGGTGTGATTGTTTTGAGGTTTGGTAGCAGGGTTGCTAGATGATATAAGGTCTCATAATGGATGAGAATAATGAATAAAACTAATGCGATATTCAGTAAAAATACTAATGCAAGCTGCATGATTTCATCACCCTCAAAAAGTAATTTTCTATGCGCATGCGCGATTAATGCTTAAACCTAGCCTTTACTCGCCTTGACCAAAATACTGTGAATCTCATCTTTTAGATGTAATTTTTCTTTCTTAAGGGTTTCGATCGCTTCGTGCGTGCCATGCTCAATGTTAGATTCCAGATTCTTAATCTTTTGATCGATTTCGTTGTGCTTTTCAAACAAGTTCGTAAAGTGCAAATCTGCGTGCTTTAGCTTTGAAATTAAATCACGGTACTCTGGAAACATATTAATCCCTTTAAGAAAACGACTAGTAAAAGTTAATTCTACCTGCCTCTTCACTTAATATCTTGTAAAGAACGCAACTTTTTGACTAAAATCAAATTGCGTCATTGTCGCATCACGCCATCAGCAAAAACTCAAAAAAGCAAACAGGATTACGATGTCAGAAAAACATGATTTATTAGGTGGCGCCCTAGGGAAGCTTGAGTCATTAGTCATGGGAGTGGCAGGCACAGCCCCCGCATTTAGTGTGGCCGTGACCACGGCAACCATCGTAGCTACCGTCGGCGTTCTCTCCGTTGGAAGCGTCCTTTACTGCGGATTAATCATGTTTGGCCTCATGCTTGCCTTTAGCCATCTCAGCAACATGCGTCCACATGCAGGGGCCACCTATGCCTGGGTAGGTAAAGTATTTGGCGATGGCTGGGGATTTTTTGCGGGCTGGGGCTTATTAGTCGCTTCTGTTGTCTTCATGGTATCGGCAACCATCCCAGCCGCAACATCAACCTTAATCTTAATATCGCCCACCTTAAGTGACAACGTCAACTGGGTAACTTTTGTATCAGCGCTATGGCTCACAGTGATAACGATCATTGTCACCAAGGGAATTAAGCACGCTAGTTATACCCAGTTAATCCTCACCGCGATTGAAACCATCATTCTTTTAGCGATCATTGTGGCCGCATTCTTAAAGTATGGCAGCCATCCTGCCCATCTCCCAGAATTCGCCTGGGTCTCCATCTTCTCCTTTACCCCAAAGACCTTCGCATCAGGCGCGCTCACTGCCATTTTTTTCTACTGGGGTTGGGATGTCACCATGAACCTTGGGGAAGAGACCAAAACAAAAGCCGCAACCAGTGGTGCATTTTGGGCGATGGTGAATTTGATTATTTTTTTTATTATCATGATGGTGGTCGTGTTAATCGTCATGTCTGACAGTGAAATTGCGCAAGCAAATACCAACGTGCTCTATGCTATTGCAGATAAGCTTTTTCCAAAGCCATGGAATTATATTGCGGTCGTGTCTACGATCTTAAGCACGGTGGGCACCATCGAAACCCAAATCATCCAATTTAGCCGTTGCCTATTTGCAATGGCTCGCGACAAAGCCATGCATCCAAGATACGCAAAGATTCACCCTGAGTGGCAAACTCCTTGGTTAGCCACCGTGGTGATATGGTTTTTGGGCATTTTATTATTGTTTAGCTCCTCTTATATGCCGACCATTCAAGCGATTCTAGCAAGCTCAATTCAAGCAATCGGTTTGCAGATATGCTTCTATATGAGCCTAGCAGGGTTCGCCTGTGCTTGGCACTACCGACGTAAAATATCAACGGACCCTTGGGCTGCATGCTCTTATGTGATTTGGCCATTCATTAGCGCCGGCTTCATGGTGTTCATCGCACTCTATAGCTTACCGACATTTGATTTAACCACCACCATCATTGGGATCGGTGGCTTATTCATTGGTCTAATCCCATTTATATTTGGCCGCTATCGGATAGGCAATAGCGCAACTAGCGAAATAGCAGATCAATCTTAGGGTCCAGCATGATGAAAAAACCGATAATTACCCCCCAAGAAAAACGCAATGATCCACTCAATGTTGGTGGTTTCTTAATCACGATTCTAGCCTCTGAAGATGAGACGGGGGGCTACGAAGTATTTCATCAAAGTGGTCCCGAAGGAAAAGGGCCAGGGCCACACTTTCACCCTTGGGATGAGTCCTTCTTTATTACCAAAGGGGAATTGTATTGTGGTGTCGGTGATCAAGAAACACTGGCTTTGCCTGGAACATTTGTTCACGTTCCCGGTGGATCAACGCACTGGTTTCGTTTTGGCAAAGGTGGTGGAGAGTTTATTTCGATGACATCCAAGGGCAATGCATCAAAAATGTTCACCGCTTTTGCAAATGGCATCACTTGGGATAGTCCGGACCGTGAAAAACTGATCGCAATGGCTGCAAATTACGGGCAAACAATTGCCCCGCCTAAACACTCAGTTTAAACATTGATGGCTAGGGGAAAATGAGGCAATGCTGTCAAGATTGCCTCTTAAAGCATTAGACCTTAGCTGCTGACTTTCGTCCAGGCGCTGCAGGTGGGATATATCCTGAGATCCGGCACATCAAGCCTTCAACCGCTTCGCCAAGTTCAAAATTAGTAATGCTGCAAGTAAAAATCTTTTTTGCTTTTTCTAATTCTTTAACTGACTCGTGAACCTGAATCAAAGAGATCCCAGTATCACTGGCAATCTTTCTATCAACCTCTTGACCATGTTTTCTTAGATAATCTAGTACTTGTTTCGTATACATGTTATATCCAATTTATACAAAAGAACGTATGAAAAATTCTCGCGTATTTTGAGAAAGAAAAAGGGGCTACGCCTCAACGTAACCCCTTTAATTCCTTGTAATACGTGGTGGGCTGTGCGGGGATCGAACCCACGACAAACGGATTAAAAGTCCGCTGCTCTACCAGCTGAGCTAACAACCCATATTAACTAGCCCGAAAAGCTAACTAACGAAAGGGCGCAATTATCCTTAAAAATTGCCCTCCCGTCAATCAAAGACTAACGTAAACCCGGAAATTTTCCTTGCATGGCTCGCATCATCTTCGCCATGCCACCCTTGGCGAGCATCTTCATCATCTTTTGTGTTTCTTCAAATTGATTGAGTAGTCGATTCACTTCCTGCACCTGAACCCCAGAACCCATGGCAATCCGGCGCTTGCGCGTCGCTTTAATTAACTCTGGTTTACGGCGCTCAAGCGGGGTCATCGAATTAATGATGCCCTCAATTCGGCGGATCGCCTTATCTCCATCATCACCATTCATCTTGCCGGCCATCCCAGCCATTTGACTGGGTAGCTTATCCATCAAGGCATTCATGCCCCCCATTTTGCGCATTTGCGTCATTTGAGCCTTGAAGTCATCTAAATCAAAACTCTTACCCGACTTTACTTTGTCAGCAAATTTCTTCGCTTCGTCTAAATCAACATTTTTTTGAGCCTGCTCAATCAGTGAAAGCACATCGCCCATGCCAAGCACACGAGAGGCCATGCGCTCAGGATGGAAAGGCTCTAAACCATCGACCTTCTCACTGACCCCAATGAATTTGATGGGCTTGCCAGTCACATGCCTGACTGAAAGGGCTGCGCCGCCTCTTGAGTCGCCATCGAGCTTCGTTAAGACCACGCCCGTAAGTGGCAATGTGTCGCCGAAAGCTTTTGCAGTATTGATTGCATCTTGACCCTGCATGGCATCCACCACAAACAAGGTCTCAACTGGATTAAGTAAGGCATGCAATGCCTTAATTTCAGCCATCATGGCTTCATCAATGCCCAACCGGCCTGCGGTATCGAAAATCAATACATCGTAATAAAACTTCTTAGCGTGCGCTAAGGCCGCTTGAGCAATATCTTGTGGCTTTTGATGCTCATTTGAATCAAAACAATCGACCTCTAAACTTTTAGCAAGGCTCTTTAATTGTTCTATCGCAGCAGGACGATAAACGTCTGCACTGGCGAGTAACACCTTTTTCTTTTGTTCTTTTAATAATTTAGCCAGTTTGGCAGACGTCGTCGTTTTGCCAGACCCTTGCAAACCTGCCATCAAAATAATCGCTGGGGGCACTGCCGCAAGATTTAAGCCCACATTTTGAGCGCCCATCAACTTAGTCAGCTCTTCGTGTACCACTTGAATGACGGCTTGTCCTGGTGTGAGACTATCAAGCACCTCGCGTCCATTCGCGCGCACTTTTACTTCAGCAATAAAATCTTTGACCACCGGCAAGGCCACGTCAGCCTCGAGTAGCGCCATACGGACTTCGCGCATCGCATCAGAAATGTTATCTTCTGAAAGGCGTGCTTGACCCCTCAGGGTTTTCATCACACTTTGTAAGCGACCGCTTAAATTTTCTAACATATTCGGTT
>CAJBIA010000100.1 GCA_903953055.1 uncultured Methylophilaceae bacterium | reverse complement strand
TTAGATGAAGCGTTTTTAAAACAAGCTCAACAAAATGGATTGCTGCAGTTGAAGGGGCATAAATTGGTCGGTGGGATGCGTGCTTCAATTTATAACGCAATGCCGATTGAGGGTGTGCAGGCATTAATTGCCTTCATGAAATCTTTTGCACAGGCTAACGCCTAATATCCTGCCGAATCAGGAAACTATATGTCAGACATCCTAAAGCAGCACAGAGATCAAATTGATGCAATCGATGAGCAATTGCTCAAGTTGGTCAATGAACGCGCTTCGCATGCGCGTCAAATTGGTGAGCTTAAAGGTGAAGGTCCTGTTTATAGGCCGGAGCGTGAAGCGCAAGTGCTTCGTCGCTTGGTTGATTTAAATGGAGGCCCTCTGCCTGATGAGGCTGTCACAGCGATTTTTAGAAGCGTGATGTCTAACTGTCGTGCGCTAGAACGTGCTTTAACGGTTGCGTTCCTAGGCCCATTAGGTACCTTTAGTGAAGAGGCTGCCAATAAGCAATTTGGTGGATTGAGTTCACCGATGCAATGCAATTCTATCGATGAAGTTTTTCGTATGGTTGAATCTGGAAAAGCCAATTACGGGGTTGTCCCAGTTGAAAATTCAACGGAAGGTGCCATCGGTCGGACATTAGATTTGTTGATGGAAACACGTCTTCACATCTGTGGTGAAATCGAGTTGCCAGTTCACCATAATCTTTTGAGTAAAGAAACGGATTTAGCGAGTGTCCGTAAGGTGTATTCTCACGCTCAATCATTAGGACAATGTCACGACTGGCTCAATCAATACCTCCCTAATGCAGAACTACAAGCAGTTGCTAGCAATGCTGAAGCTGCGCGATTAGCTGCCGCAGAGTCTGGTTCTGCAGCGATTGCTAGTTTGCGTGCCGCGGAACTCTTCAACCTAAGAGACTTAGGAAATAATATTGAAGATGACCCAAAAAACACGACACGATTCTTAGTGTTGGCTGATCATGATGTTGCGCCCTCGGGTCAAGATAGAACGTCGCTAGTGATAGCAACCAAGAATGTGCCAGGCGCCATGGTGTCTGTGCTTGAACCATTGTCTAAAAATAAAGTTAGCATGACAAAATTAGAATCCAGGCCTGCAAAAATGGGGTTGTGGGAATACATTTTCTTTGTGGATGTTGAAGGACATTATCAAGATGCCAATCTGAAGAGTGCTCTTGCTGAAATTGAAGCTCGTGCATCATTTGTCAAGGTGCTAGGTTCTTATCCAGTGGCCGTTATTTAAGGTTAAATCCGTGTCTGAAATAGTAAAGTTAGCGCCATCCTATATTAGATCGATTGCCCCTTATGTTGGGGGTAAGCCGATCAGTGATTTGGCCAGAGAGATGGGTTTAGATCCCAATCAAATCGTTAAGCTCGCATCAAATGAGAATCCATTAGGGGTAAGTCCTAATGCGCATATGGCCATGATGGATGCGATTGATGATATTGCACGTTATCCGGACGGTAATAGCGTTGAGCTGCGCCAGGCGGTTTCAGAAAAATTCAAAGTAGCACCTGAGCAATTAGTTTTTGGTAATGGTTCAAATGACATTCTCGAGCTAGCAGCTCGCGCCTTTCTTGCACCGAACGATGAGGTGGTTTACTCTCAGCATGCATTTGCCGTATATGGCCTTGTCACGCAAGCCATGGGCGCAAAGGGCGTTACTGTTAAAGCGCGAAACTTTGCTCATGATTTAGATGCCATGTTAGCTGCAGTCACGTCAAAAACACGGATGATATTTGTCGCCAATCCAAACAATCCCACAGGCACTTTACTTGGTAAGGTAGAACTGAAGTCATTTATTGCAAATACGCCTAAACACGTTTTATTTGTGTTGGATGAGGCTTATGATGAATATCTAAGTGACCAAGATAAGGCTGAATCCATTAGTTGGTTATCTGAGTTTGATAACTTAATTATTTCAAGAACATTTTCAAAAGCTTATGGCTTGGCCGGGTTGCGTGTGGGGTTCGGATTAACGTCCGTAGCTATTGCAGACTTGATGAATCGAGTTCGTCAGCCTTTTAATGTGAATAGTATTGCCCAGGCGGCTGCGGTTGCTTCGCTTGCAGATGATGAATTTGTTGAACGTACGCGTGCACTTAACAATGCAGGGATGTTGCAAATCACACAAGGCTTGAAAGAGTTAGGTCTCGAATATATTCCCTCCTATGCAAACTTTGTGAGTTTTAAAGTACCTGATGCGGCAGGCGTGAATCAACGGTTGTTGGCGCAAGGTATTATCGTAAGACCGATTGCTAACTATGAAATGCTAGAGTATCTCCGCGTTTCTATTGGGCTCCTCTCAGAAAATACAAAATTCCTAGCAGCATTGAAAAACGCTATCGCGAATCCTGTTTAGTTGTTTCAATTACCTATTTCATAACCCCTTGCAGTTCATTTGTCATGAAAATCATTAGAGAAGTTTCCGTGTTTTTACACTGTTGATGGATGGTATGTGGGCGCATTATCCATAACACGTTAGTTGTGAGTGTAAACAAGCAAAGACGTGTTTTTAAATCAATAATTAGGAGATTTATCATGTGGACTAAACCAGCTGCTACTGAAATGCGTTTCGGTTTTGAAGTAACAATGTACGTTTGCAATCGCTAAGATTGTTAATAAGTACATGTAGTTTTTAAAACTACAGAAACTGGGCTACTCTAGTAGCCCAGTTTCACATTTAAGCTCAACATTTTAAGAGATTCGTATGCATATTCACGTATTAGGAGCTGGCGCGGGTGGTGGTTTTCCACAGTGGAATTGCAATTGTAAAAATTGCGATGGACTGCGTAAAGGTACTATCAAAGCGACCAAGCGGACCCAGTCATCAATTTGTGTGAGTGGTGATGGTATTAATTGGGTTTTATTTAATGCATCTCCTGATGTGCTTCAACAAGTTCAGGATTTTGCGCCATTGCAACCAGGGCGTGCGATTCGAGATAGTGGCATCGTTGGTATTGTATTGATTGATGCACAAATCGATCACACAACAGGGCTGTTGATGCTGCGTGAGGGCCAAGTTAAACGTGAAATCTATTGCACGGACATGGTCTATCAGGATCTAACCAGTGGGAATCCACTTCTTAATATTCTTGGTCATTACTGTGGGACTAATCATCATCCAGTGCCAACTGATGGAAAAGCTTCATTTGAAATTAAAGGCGCAACCAATTTGCGTTTCACTGCGGTTGCCTTGAAAAGTGCCGCGCCTCCATATTCACCCCATCGTAATGACCCACATCCTGGGGATACGATTGGCGTCTTAATTGAAGAAATTAGCAGCGGTAAGAAATGCTGGTATTCCCCTGGATTGGCAGAAATAGAACCGCATTTGCCAGCGCTGATGAATCAAGCAGATTGCATCATGGTAGATGGAACCTTCTGGACCAATACGGAAATGATGGATTTAGGTTTGATGACAAAAACAGCGCGGAGCATTGGACATAATCCCCAATCAGGGCCTGGCGGCATGATTGAGGATTTAGATAAGTTTAATGCGGCTAGAAAAGTGCTGATTCATATCAATAATACGAATCCAATTTTAAGAGAAGACTCGAGTGAACGTGCCGAACTAACCAGACATGGCATTGAAGTGGCCTATGACGGCATGGATATTATTCTTTAGGAGAGAGCAATGAATGCAGTAGCTAATCATCAATTACCTTGGACGCGCGAAGAATTCGAAGAAAAATTGCGTAATAAGGGCCAAGGCTATCATATCCATCATCCGATTCATGTCTTGATGTATGAGGGAAAGTTAAGTAAAGAACAATTGCAATGCTGGGTTGCCAATCGTTATTACTATCAAATTATGATCCCGCAAAAAGATGCGGCAATTATGTCTAACTGTCCTGATGTAGAAGTGCGTAAGGGTTGGATTCATCGCATAACTGATCATGATGGCGAGGGGGATTCAGTCGGAGGGATTGAAGCATGGGTTCAATTGGGCGGTTCAGTCGGATTAAGTCGTGAGGATGTAACATCGCTTAAGCTGGTAAGTCCTGGCGTTAGATTTGCCGTAGATGCCTATGTTAATTTTGCCCGCCAACGTCCTTGGCAAGAGTCTGTATGTTCATCACTGACAGAACTATTTGCACCACATATCCACCAACAACGCATTAGCTCTTGGCCAACGGTATATCCATGGATTAAGGAGGATGGATTGATCTACTTTAAAAAACGTCTTACAGAAGCAAGGCGTGACGTTGAGCAAGGTTTAGATATCAGCCTAGATTACTTCGGTAAGAGTCGGGAAATGCAAGAGCGCGCTTTGGATATCTTGCAGTTTAAGTTAGATGTGCTCTGGGTGATTGCGGACTCCATCATGCTTGCATGCACAGAAGTGACCACTGAAGGCCGATCATACTTACGTCAGCCGGTATATTGATAGGATGTCAGCATGAGTGTTAATCAAACAGATATTTACGCGATTGCATTGCACCACCGTTTTCAGTGGGAAGAAGCGCAAAGCTGCTACGTGATTTTATTTCCAGAAGGCATGGTGAAGCTTAACGGCGGCGCAGGGGAGGTGCTTAATTTAGTGGATGGCAAGCGCACGGTTGCCGATATTGTTTTAGCATTAACAGCTAAATTTTCTGATGTGCCTGATTTAGCGCAGGACATTATCGGTATGCTGGATTTAGCGATAGAAAAAGCTTGGTTACGCCAACTCAATTGAAAGTAGCCAAATTAGGGGTATCAAAATGACGCAAGCATCATTAGGTCAATCAGTTGTACAAAAGGAAATTCAAGCGCAAAACAATGGCGTGTCTTCAAGTGTTACAAAGACGCAGCCACTTTGGCTGTTAGCTGAAGTCACCTATCGGTGTCCACTTCATTGCGCCTTTTGTTATAACCCCACGGATTACGACAAGCATACGCAAAATGAATTAACTACAGAGCAATGGATACAAGCATTGCAAGATGCGCGTCGTCTAGGGGCTCTGCAGCTTGGTATCTCAGGCGGCGAACCCTTATTGCGTGATGACATTGAAGACATTGTCATCGAAGCCAAAAGACTTGGGTATTACAGCAATTTAATTACCTCTGGCGTTGGATTGACGGAAAAGCGAATTCAAGCTTTTAAAGAGGGTGGTTTAGACCATATTCAATTGTCTATGCATGACATCACTGAAGAAATTAATAACTTCATCACCAATACTAAGACTTTTGAGCTCAAGAAAAAAGTCGCCGCGATGATTAAAAATCATGGTTATCCAATGGTGCTCAATGTCGTGATTCATCGTTATAACATCGGTCACATGCGTCAGATTTTAGAGATGGCAGAGGCCCTAGGCGCTGATTACATCGAACTCGCGAACACGCAATACTATGGTTGGTCCTTAGTCAACCGCAGTCAATTGATGCCTACTAAAGAGCAAATTGATGAGGCAGAACGGATCACGAATGAATTCCGTGAGAAGCAGGGTAGCAAGATGAAGATTTTCTTTGTGGTTCCTGACTACTTTTCTGACCGCCCTAAGAAATGTATGAATGGCTGGGGTGAGGTTTTCATGATCGTGACCGCCAATGGGGATGTGTTGCCGTGTCATTCAGCGCGTGTTTTGCCGAATATGGACTTCCCAAATGTTCGAGATAAAGGCTTGGATTGGGTTTGGAACGATTCCCCTGCATTCAATAAGTATCGCGGTGATAGCTGGATGAAAGAGCCCTGCCGAAGCTGTGCTGAAAAAGAGAAGGACTTGGCTGGCTGCCGTTGCCAAGCATTTATGCTAACGGGAGATGCCGAAGGGGCTGACCCTGTATGTAGCTTGTCACCCAATCATCATGTGATTACAAAAGCGATTGAGGACTCACGTAATCCAGTGATTGCTTCAAAGCCAATCATTTTCCGGAATGATAAAAACTCCAAAGCAATTATTGCTGGAGAATTAGAGGATAGAGTGAAGGAATTCCACGCTTTACCATAGCCTATCGCTTGTAAATTTGTGTTTAAATAAACGCGCCTTTGAAAACTCACTGGCGCGTTTTTATTGAAAATGTTTATGAAAAAACTGTCCCCATTATTTTTATCTGTCTTACTCGCGAGTCTTGCCGCCTTAGCGCCATTTGCGATTGATACTTATTTGCCCGCTTTCCCTGCGCTTGAAGCCGATTTGCTTGCGCAGCCGGTTGCGCTTCAACAAAGTTTAACCTTTTACCTATTGCCATACGCTGTGATGACGCTATGGCATGGTGCTATATCAGATTCTATTGGGCGTATTCCAACCATTAAGTTAGGCCTAGGCGTTTTCTTATTGGCCTCTCTTGGCTGTGCTTTTGCTCAAAATGTTGAGACGCTGTGGTTCTTTAGAGCCTTGCAAGGCATCTCTGGGGGAGCAGGAAACGTGGTGGCAAGGGCGATGGTGCGAGACTTGTTTGAAGGCCCGCAGGCGCAGCGTGTCATGGCGACTGTACAGATGTTATTTGGGATTGCACCAGCCATTGCACCTATCATTGGGGGGGTATTGCTGGGTATTCATTGGCAAGCGATCTTCATCTTTTTAGCTTTATATTCGGGTTTCGCTTTTTTCGCCGTGGTGAGGTATTTGCCAGAAACGATGCCGCCTGCTAAACGTTTGCCACTTTCAGCAAAGCAGGTAATCAAAGACTATCGCATTATTTTTTCTGACTCAGAATACTTCCGTTTGGTTTTTTCAATCAGCGCCAATTTTGCAGGGTTCTTTTTGTATGTAGTGGCCAGTCCTGTTTTTTTGGTGAAGCATCTTGGACTGAGTGCCCAGCAATTTGGCTATATGTTTATTCCAACCGTTTGCGGCATGATGATCGGCTCATACCTAGCTAAGCGTGCTGCGGGATTCTATACGAGACAACAAGTTGTTCAGTGGGCTTATGCGTGGATGTCAGTGACTGTAGCGGGTAATGTCATGGCTTGTTATTTCTTATCTAATAGCTTGTGGCTCATATTGCCGATTGCGATATTTAATGTGGGGATGGCACTGGCTATGCCAGTACTCTCTATTGCCGCGCTAGATCGACATCCAAGGATTCGGGGGACTGCAGCATCAGGCCAGGCCTTTATGCAGATGTTTTTATCCAGCGTTTCTGCAGGATTAGTGGCGCCCTTAGTATGGGATAAACCAATAGGCTTGGCTTTAGCCATGGCTGCATACGCCTTCATTGGCTGGTGTGTGATCAGACGCAGTCATCTTTGGCTGCGAATGTAGCAAAGAAAAAGGAGACCTAGGTCTCCTTTTTTAATGGATATCAATGCTCATTACTCAATGAGCAATTCACGTTTGCCTGGCACTCCATTCATTGCCTCAGCATCTGGAAGAGGTTCTTTACGCGCTGAGATCACTGGCCATACTTGTGATAGGCGGGCATTTAATGCGATGTATTCTTGTTGGTCTGCTGGAACATCATCTTCAGCAAAAATGGCCTCAGCAGGACATTCCGCCACGCATAATGTGCAGTCAATACATTCGTCAGGATTGATTGCAAGAAAGTTTGGGCCTTCTACAAAGCAATCGACTGGACAGACATCTACGCAGTCTGTGAATTTACATTGAATACAATTCTCGGTAACGACATAAGTCATATTGATTTTTCCTTCTAAATTCTATATTGCGATATTTTAAAGTATTTTTGCTTAGTTCGTTTAGTGTAAATCAAATAATCATGCCTGCGCCAACGGTGTTGTTAGTGGATTCATCGATGACGATAAATGCACCCGTTGCGCGGTTTTTGCTGTAACTGTCGATCATGAGCGGTTGTGCTAACTTGAAATTAATTTTGGCGATATCATTCATCGCTAGTCCTGCAGTTGCTAATTCCTCTAGCGTGTTGACATCCACTTTGTATTCAATATCACCAACTTTGGCCTTAGATTCTCGAGTTGTGTGCCGAATAATATAAGTGCGCGCCGTTGAAAGCGGTGTTTCTGATAACCAGCAGACCATGGCTGAGATTTGTTTCACCGCTTCAGGGGCCTCGTCTGATTTTACAATCATGTCGCCGCGTGAAGTATCGATTTCATCTTCAAGCAATAGCGTTACCGATTGCTCTGTAATTGCGCTTTGTAGTTTTTCATCGCCTAATTGGATTGCTTTTACTTTTGAGGTGTAGCCATTAGGAAGCACGGTGACTGCGTCGCCAACTGCAATTTCACCGGATTCTACTCTTCCCATAAAGCCGCGGAAATCATGCAGTTCGTGGTTATCGGAGGCGTGAGGGCGACAAACAAATTGCACTGGGAAGCGGAATGCTTCATTTTTTTCAGAGTGTGCAGCCGGCGTTGATTCTAAAATTTCTAACATGGTCGGGCCTTCATACCACTTCATCGACTCACCTCGATCAACTAGCATATCTCCCGTTAATGCGGAAAGTGGAACGACTTGAATGTCGTGTCCAGCGCGTTGCAGACCAATTTGTTCTGCGAAACTCAAGTAGTCAGATTTGATTTTTTCAAAGGTTGCTTGGTCGAAGTCTACTAAGTCCATTTTGTTAATGGCAACTACGATGTGCGGAATGCCTACCAAGTGCGCCAAAAACGAATGTCGACGGGTTTGGGTAAGAACCCCCTTACGTGCATCAATTAAAATAATCGCAAGATTTGCAGTCGAGGCTGCAGTGACCATATTGCGTGTGTATTGTTCATGCCCTGGTGCATCAGCAATGATGTATTTACGTGTTCCAGTACTGAAGTAACGGTAGGCCACATCAATGGTAATGCCTTGTTCCCGTTCAGCTTGTAGACCGTCTGTCAGTAATGACAAGTCAACTGTTTCAAGACCACGCTTTTTAGAGGTGCGGTCCATTTGTGTGAGCGTGTCGGCTAAGATACTTTTGGTGTCGAATAACAAGCGACCAATTAGGGTGCTTTTGCCATCATCAACGCTGCCGCATGTCATGAAGCGGAGAAGGCTATCGTTGTGCAGTGGGTTACTCATTAGAAGTAGCCTTCTTTCTTACGTTGTTCCATAGAGGCGTCTGATGTTTGGTCATCCAGCCTTGTTGCGCCGCGTTCTGTAATAGTGGTCGTGGCGGTTTCTAAGACAATTTTAGAGATGCTGTCAGCATCGCTGATGACAGGGGCAGTGCAAGTAATGTCGCCTACCGTGCGAAAGCGAACTTGCATGTTGATAATCTCTTCATTGGGTTTGTGTTGGTTAATGATTTCACCAGAAGTAAGTGGTACGTTAACTGGCACAATAGAGCCAGCGCGCATCACAACGTCACGTTGATGGGCAAAGTAGATGCTTGGTAAGCCAAGGTTTTCGCGTTCGATATATTGCCAAACGTCCATTTCAGTCCAGTTGGAAATTGGGAATGCACGGATGTTTTCACCTTTGTGAGAGCGTGCGTTATAGAGATTCCACAATTCTGGGCGTTGGTTTTTTGGATCCCATTGGCCGAATTCATCACGGAAACTCATGATACGTTCTTTAGCGCGCGCTTTTTCTTCATCGCGGCGTGCACCGCCAATGCAACAGTCAAAGCCAAACTCTTCAATCGCTTCAAGCAATGTCACAGATTGGTGTTTATTGCGTGATTCGTCATCTGCTTTTAGAACAACCGTGCCACGCTTCATTGAGTCTTCAACAGAACGAACAATTAAACGCTCACCAAGCTCGGCGGCACGTTGGTCGCGGAAAGCAATCACTTCTTTGTAGTTGTGGCCAGTATCAATATGCATGAGTGGAAAAGGAAAGCGACCTGGGCGAAATGCTTTTTCTGTGAGGCGCAAGATACATAAGGAGTCTTTGCCGCCTGAAAAAAGTAGTACCGGGTTTGAGCATTGGCCTGCAACTTCACGCAAAATGTGAATTGCTTCTGCTTCTAGCCAATCGAGATGGCTGAGTGTTTTTTTGTTT
>CAJBIA010000099.1 GCA_903953055.1 uncultured Methylophilaceae bacterium | reverse complement strand
TAGAGTTCACATAGACCAATGAACTCAATCTTGGCATGTGCGTCTCCATTTTTTAAGATTTCATAGGTGTCAGTTGAGTAGCCCGTCACCTTGTTGATACTCAGAGTGCGGTTAAATTTTTTACTTTGGCAGCTAATTGATTTGGCGCTTATGTCACATTTAATTTTTTCCGAGAAAAAGTCTATTTCACCACCAACGAAGTTATATTTCTTAGTATCCGTTTCTTCCACATGCGGGCCATCCCCGATAGTACTTGTTGTTTCTCCCTCACAATAATAGCGTGCACTCTCAGCCGCGGCGAGAGTGCTTGCGCATAAAAATAAGATCATGAGGACAAAGCGCTTCATATTGATTGGTCTCTACTGAAAAGTTTAATTCAGTGATGCTAAGCATGATCTTACGATAAAATGTGCTTGATAAGCACAAATAGTAGTAGAGCCTTTCAATAGTTTTTACGACACAACGTATTTAAAGATATGACCGATCAGTTAACCCAAGAAAAAGACAATCTTACGCCTTTCATGCGTCAGTATCTGGCCGTTAAAGCGCAGCATCCTGACATGCTGGTGTTTTATCGCATGGGTGATTTTTATGAGCTCTTTTTTGAAGATGCTGAGAAGGCCTCCCGTTTACTTGGCATCACACTCACTAAGCGAGGATCCTATAAGGGCGAGCCTATCAAAATGGCTGGTGTGCCATATCATGCAGCGGAGCAATACCTAGCTAAGCTCACTAAAATTGGTGAGTCAGTCGCTATTTGTGAACAAATTGGGGATCCAGCTAAATCTAAAGGGATTGTCGACCGGCAAGTAGTTAGAGTGCTTACTCCAGGCACCCTCACTGATAGTGCTTTGTTAGATGACACCAGAGATAATTGGCTCTTAGCCCTCTCATTTGGGGAGGGGCTGGTTGGCTTTGCACGGATTAATCTTGCCTCTGGCGATTTGATCTTAAGTGAAACGCCTCCAGGTTTATTAGCCCAAGAGCTTGAGCGAATTGCGCCAGCAGAATTATTGTTTGCAGATAATGTTGACCATGTCGCGATTCAAAGCAGCGCTTGCTCTAAAAAGCGCTTAAGTCCTTGGCAGTTTGATTTAGATTCGGCTAAGGAGGTTTTGACCAAGCAGTTTAATACGCATGATCTAGATGGGTATGGTTGCGCTGATTTAACTTTAGCAATCGCTGCTGCTGGCGCCCTATTAGATTATGTTAAACATACACAACGAACCACACTGCCTCATATCCATGGATTGATTGTTGAGCAGTCTAGTCAGTTTGTACAGTTGGATGCTGCAACTCGCCGTAATTTAGAAATTGACCAAACCATACGTGGCGAAGTTTCGCCGACTTTATATTCCTTGATTAATACTACCCAAACGGCCATGGGTGCGCGTATGTTGCGTTTTTGGCTTCACCATCCTTTACGTGATTTAAAGGAGGTTAGTTCAAGACATGATGCTGTTGCCGCACTCATAAAAGTAGACGATCCATCAATAAGACAATCACTTCGCCATGTTGGGGATATTGAGCGAATTACTACTCGAATTGCGCTTAAAACAGCTAGGCCAAGAGATTTGTCCGCATTACGTGATAGTTTGATGCAATTTCCAAATTTGCAAAGTGCCCTCGTCAACCTAGATGCAGATTTGATTAAGCAAATATCTGCGCATTTGATTGTCCCGCAAAAACTCTCAACTTTGCTGATAAAGGCCATCCAGCAGGAGCCATCCACCATGCTGCGGGATGGCGGGGTCATTGCAGATGGGTATGACGCTGAACTCGATGAATTGCGCGGCCTACAATCCAATTGCGGTGATTTTTTGTTGAAATATGAAGCCGAAGAACGTGAGCGAACCGGTCTTGCAAATTTGAAGGTGGAATACAACAGCGTCCATGGGTTCTACATTGAGATTAGTCGGGCACAAGCTGAAAATGCCCCATTAGAGTACCGTCGTCGTCAAACTTTGAAAAATGCAGAGCGTTTTATTACGCCCGAATTAAAAACTTTTGAAGACAAAGTACTTTCTGCCAACGAACGAGCTTTGGCACGTGAAAAGATACTCTTTGAATCTGTTATTGACGCATTGTCGCAAGAGATTAGTTCGCTACAAGCTAATGCATTCGCGATTGGGCAACTCGATGTGCTGTCTACCTTTGCAGAGCGGGCAATTGCTCTTAACTATGTCGCCCCGGAGTTTGTCATCGAAGAAGGGATTCATATTGTTGGTGGCCGCCATCCTGTCGTTGAGCAGATTGCACAACCCTTTATTGCGAACGATGTTGTCTTATCACCTTATCGTCAAATGCTCTTGATTACTGGTCCCAACATGGGTGGAAAGTCTACCTTTATGCGCCAAACGGCGTTGATTGTTTTGCTCGCACATTGTGGGTGTTTTGTGCCGGCTAACTCAGCGAAGATCGGTAAGATTGACCGAATATTTACACGTATTGGCGCATCGGATGATCTGGCTGGAGGACGATCAACCTTCATGGTGGAGATGACGGAAACCGCCAATATTTTGAACAATGCCACGCCACATAGTTTGGTATTGTTAGATGAAATAGGGCGGGGCACTTCTACGTTCGATGGCTTAAGTCTAGCCTGGGCTTGTGGTAAGCAATTATTGGAGAGGAATCGAAGTTATACCCTTTTTGCGACGCATTATTTTGAGTTAACACGTTTAGTTGAGGAGTTTAAACAAGTGGCTAATGTCCACTTAGATGCCGCTGAACATGGGAATAGCATTGTATTCCTGCACAGCGTTCAAGAAGGCGCTGCAAATCAAAGTTATGGTCTTCAGGTGGCTGCATTAGCTGGGATTCCAAAGAGTGTGGTTGCTTCAGCCAGGCGTAAGTTAACTCAACTTGAAAATCAGAATATTGAGGCTGGCCCTCAATCCGATATGTTTGTAGCTGAAATTCCAGTTGAAATGCCCTTGCATCCAGTAGTTGGGGAGTTGGAAATCTTAGATCCAGATGACTTAACTCCTAAACAAGCACTTGAGGCTTTATATAAACTCAAAAGCTTGATGTAAGTTTCAGGATGCGCTTAAGAAGAAAGCCCCGGGTAGGACTTTCTTCTTATTGGGAATTAGTGATGATGGCCACCAGCGCCGTGCACGTGACCATGCGCTACTTCTTCTTCAATTGCAGTCCGAACGCCAGTGACCGTTGCCTTGAATAGCACGCGTTCGCCAGCCCAAGGATGATTGCCGTCTACAACCACTTTTCCGTCATCAATGTCAGTGATGGTATATAAAACCACATCACCGGTTTCATCTTCACCTTCAAACTGCATCCCAACCTTCAAATCTTTGCTTGGGAAAGCTGAGATTGACTCCATTTGTACTAAGGTCTCATCATATTCACCAAATGCATCAGCAGGTTCTAATGAGATTTCAATAGAATCACCAACGGCTTTTCCGTGAAGTTCTTCTTCTACGCGAGGGAAGATATTGTCATAACCGCCATGCAAGTAACTCACTGGCGATTCACTTGATTCAAGGACGGCGCCTTCGCTATCAAGAAGTTCGTACGTCATCGTTACTACGGTATTCATTGCAATTTGCATGATGATTTCTTTCAAGGAATAAATTAACTTAAAATTTTACCTGATTTATTCTTAGATATTGCAATGCGCTATCATACAAAGATGAAAAAACCTCAAAATTTACATTTGCAGCCCCTAACTTTACTTGGTGAGATCAGTATTGATACCTTTTTGAAGGAATATTGGCATAAAAAACCATTGCTAATTCGTGGGGCAATTCCAAATTTTGAGGGGTTTTTGACCCCCAATGAATTGGCAGGGTTGGCTTGTGAAGAGGATGTGCAGTCTCGCTTGGTTTCCTATCAAAAGAAGCAATGGAAGCTTGAGCAGGGGCCTTTTCCTGAAAAGCGATTTGCTAAATTACCTGAGCGTGATTGGACGCTTTTGGTACAAAGCGTTAACCATCACATGCAGGAGGGGAATGATCTATTACAGCAGTTCAATTTTATTCCACACGCGCGCTTAGATGATCTAATGGTGAGCTATGCGCCCGATGGTGGGGGGGTTGGGCCGCATTTTGATTCTTATGATGTATTTCTTTTGCAAGGGTGTGGTCAGCGCCTGTGGCGGATGAGTGAACAAAAAGATTTAAGTCTAGTGGCAGGGGCCCCATTACGAATTCTGCAAAGCTTCCATTCCGAACAAGAATGGACCTTATCTGCGGGGGATATGCTTTACTTGCCACCACATGTCGCTCATTGGGGGATTGCAATCGGTGATTGCATGACCTATTCAATTGGTTTTAGAGCGCCCTCTGCTGAAGAGCTGTCTGGAGAATTTTTGAATTATTTACAAATGCGTCGAGAGCTTTTAGGGCGGTACTCAGATCCTGATTTGACCGTCCAATCTCATCCAGCAGAAATTAGTGCCAGTATGATTAAAAAAGTAGACTCTATCTTGGATGGGTTGAAATGGAATGAGGAGGATGTGGCAAGGTTCTTAGGTCAATATTTATCTGAACCAAAATCCCATGTCGTTTTTGAGCCCCCCCCTAGCATGTCATTAAAGACTTTTTGTAAACGGATTGCGCTTGATGGAATCAAGCTTAGCTATAAGAGCCAACTTTTAAAGGCGCAGGATAGTTTTTATTTGAACGGAGAAGTTTTGGAGGTTGATCCGGATTCAGTCGATTTGATGATGAAGTTGGCTGATGATCGACAACTTACATCAGACGAGCTCTCTGAGGCGGTCAAGATACATGAGAATTTAGTTGCGCAATTGTATGATTGGTACTTGGCTGGATGGCTTATATTTTGATTGTGGTCCTTAAAATTCAAATGAAATGAATGATATTTGAATGAAATCTTACATAAAGATGACAATTACTCAAATAAAACGGCATTAATTGTTAAAAAAGTAGTGTTTTTTTTAAGGGATGCTGGTAAAATTTTCTCACTCGGTGTTTAATTGAGCGCCGTAAATGGTTTATTTTTTTATATTGTTAAGGGATTTTAAAATGACACGTTCTGCTCTGATTGCTGCTTTGCTAGCTCTTGCTTTAACTGCTTGTGGTCAAAAAGAAGAAGCTGCTCCTGCTGCTGATGCTGCTCCTGCTGCTGAAGCTGCTCCAGCTGCTGATGCTGCTGCTCCTGCTGCTGACGCTGCTGCTGCTCCTGCAGAAGCTGCTCCAGCTGCTGACGCTGCTGCTAAGTAATTTAGCACGAGTCTAAAGCTAGTTAACTAGTTTAAACTCAACAAAAAAGCCGACTTTTAGTCGGCTTTTTTGTTTTCTACTTAACCGTTAAATTTCTCGCCAATCAAAGCCAGTCTCTTGGCTGGCGATGCCTATCCAGTTCTTTTCGCATTTAAGCGCATCGCTAAGGGCGCTAATTGCTAAATCTGGTGTGTTGTTTTTTTCACTTAAATGCGCAGCAATAATATGGGTCAATTGACGATTATCTAGCTTACTTAAAATGTCAGCTGAGGCTTTATTATCTAAATGACCCAGTCGGCCACTCACTCGTTGCTTAAGTGAATGAGGATAGATGCCGTTCATCAACATATCTAGATCATGATTACACTCTAGCACTAAGCCGTGACACCCGCTTAGCATCTCTAGTATGTGTGGTGTCGAGCATCCTGTATCCGTTAAAACGCCTAGTTTTTTGTCGCCATTCGAAAAAGTGTATTGAATGGGTTCGCGTGCGTCGTGTGGAACCGGATATGGGCTAACCTCAATGTCATTAATATTAAATGCTGTGTGACTATTAATGATACGAATATCAATCGGTTCTTTTGGTAGGGTGCGCTCCAACATTTTGAAGGTGCCGTGCGTTAACCATACGGAAATGTTGTATTTTTTGGCTAGCTTGAATGCGCCGCCCGCATGATCTTCATGCTCGTGGGTAATCAATATGCCTGTGATTTGTTCTGGGGATAGATTGATACGTGCGAGTCGGTTCTCTGCATCACGTAGGCCGAATCCGCAATCCAGCAAAAGCCTAGTTGAGTGTTGTTCTACAACTAGGCCATTGCCCGCACTGCCACTTCCAATTGAGGAAAACCTCATTGCGCCTGAGAGTAGACTATTTTAGTTGATCGTAAAGTAGGTTAATAATCACCTTGGCCGTATTCGATTTGTTTAAATTACCTTCTTTATCAACAACCGATACTTTAGAACCAGTGCTAGTATTTTCTTCTACTTTGACGCGATACTGTTTCGAGGGGTCTACTGTCGTAGTCTCTGCAGGTTTCCAGAACTTGAGCTTCTCAGTCAGTGAAGTCCCTTCTTTAACTGGCTCTGAGACCGCTTCTGGTTTCTTCTCTTCTTTCTTATCGTCACCCCAGAATTTCAGACTATCGAGTAAGCCTTTTTTCTCTTTGGACGAAGTATCAATATCAACATCTGTATAGCGAACAAAATAAATGCCGTTGGAACGATTTTTGTCCTCTACAACGAACCCCACTCGATCTAACGCTAGGCCTACACGCCTCCAGGCACGATCAAATTCATCATTAACGGCTAATGTTAATGCGCCATCAGCGGCTTTGTTAATGGATGCACGAAGTTGAGTCGTGTTATTTGCCATAATGGAGTGAGATTTTTGATCTTCAATCCCTAATTTCACCATTAAACGACGCAGTAATTCGGCATCTAAATCTTCACCATCAGCACGCTCTTGATCTTCTTTGGTTCTGACTTGATTCTTCGGCGCATAGCCTTGATCAATATTACCCAGTCTAGTGCGAACAACAACTTTACCATCGTCTGGTGTATCGGACACGGCACGGTGACTCATGTAAATTTCAGTCGTATTTTGGTCATTGCCTCGATCGAGACGCGTCCGAAACTTTTGCCGATTGGCCAGCGTATTCAGCCTGTCTAGCCAGCCCTGGAATTTATCTAAATAATTTCCTTTGTCGTCTTTGGTCAGACTACTCGGGTCAACCCATTCAGTTTCCATCACTCCGGTATCTGTATTTTCTACACGCACCGCAAAACCAAGATCCGCCCAGAATTCGCGAATGACTGGCCATACTTTTTCAGGTGCGGCATCGACGACTAACCAGCGTTGTGATCCCGCGCGTTCTAAATGCACACTTTCTGGGGTGGGTAGAATTTTTTCTTTTTCAGCGGGGTTGTCTTGGCCTTGGCTGAACTCAGAGTATGTTGTCGACCCACCTGGCACGGTATAGGTGTCATTCGATGAGATGGAAGTCAGGTCTGGAGGCACTTCTAAAGGTCTTGATCGCCCAGCACCCTTGTAATCAGGGGTGTTGTTCATGAATGGGATAGAGTCACAACCACTTAAGCCTAGCGTGAATAAGCTGGCTAGAATGATCGTCTTGATTTTATTTTGATTCATGCAGATTCTCTTAATGTCATTCTTTAGTTAATTGATATGTTAGCGCTTTTCATTGCATTTAACAGTGTCTGATGATGCGATTCAGAAAGTGGAACCAAGGGAAGCCGAATGCCAGTGCCAATTAAGCCCATTTGGTTTAGAACCCATTTCACAGGAATTGGGTTTGCTTCCACAAATAACTTTTGATGTAGCGGGAATAATTTTGCGTTGATTGCGCAAGCCTCAGCAATTTTTCCAGTCATTGCCGCGATACACATTTCATGCATCAGTTTTGGGGCTACGTTTGCGGTCACTGAAATGACCCCTTTGCCGCCAATCAACATCAACGCCATCCCACTGGCATCATCACCACTATAAATTGCAAAATCCTTAGGCGCTCTGATGATTAAATCTGCGCCGCGTTCTATGCTGCCAGTGGCATCTTTAATGCCTACGATATTGGAGATTGCTGCAAGTCGAAGCGTTGTATCATTGCTGATATCCACCCCGGTGCGACCAGGTACGTTGTACAAGATTTGGTCAATGTCTACAGCTTCAGCGACTGTTCGGTAGTGTTGATACAAGCCTTCTTGCGTTGGCTTATTGTAATATGGGGCAACGAGCAAGCAAGCATCTGCGCCTAGCGCTTTTGCGGCTTGCGTGAGTTCAATAGCTTCACGTGTTGAATTGGCACCGGTGCCCGCAATTACAGCAACTCGGCCAGCAACGTAGTCTACGGTTGTTTTAATCAGTGCACGGTGTTCATCATAATCCACGGTTGGAGACTCACCGGTGGTGCCAACGATAACGATACCATCTGTGCCTGCATTGATTTGAACATCAATGAGTTGATGTAGTGATGGGATATCAAGGCTACCGTCCGCATGCATGGGTGTAACGATAGCGACAAAACTGCCTTGCAGCATGATTAAAACCTGACAAATTAATTAAATCGCCTTATTTTAACTGAAAGCGTGCTAACTAGAATATGTTTTATTCAGCTTATTGATGGAATTATTGTCTTTATCATGAGTCCTTATAAAGTTATAAGCAAATGCGATTTGGAAGATCGCTTTTTCGATTTATTATGGAGCACTGAATTCCTGCGAATATCCCCGCCCACTTTGAACGAGAGGGTATAAACGCTGTATAATCATCCATTTTTAATCCAACACTTAAATCTTAAGTAGAGACCATGGTACAAAACTATATTTTGCTGTTCATTGGCGCTGCCCTGGTGAATAACATTGTGTTAGTCAAAATTTTAGGCTTATGCCCATTTATGGGAGTATCTAAAAAACTTGAGGCGTCAGTTGCCATGGCCATGGCGACGGCTTTTGTATTGACGATTGGATCAGGGACAAGTTATTTCATTAGTGAGTATTTGCTGGGGACAGACCTGTTCTACTTACGCACAGTTTCATTCATTGTGGTAATCGCGGGCGTGGTGCAATTCACTGAGATGTGGATGGAAAAGAATTCACCCGTTTTATATCAGGTTCTGGGTATTTATTTACCTCTAATCACTACCAATTGTGCCGTCCTTGGCATTCCTTTGTTAAACGTCCAACAAAAACATAACTTATTTGAGTCTTTAGTATTTGGCTTTGGCGGTGCAATGGGGTTTTCATTAGTCCTCATTCTGTTTGCTTCGATGCGTGAGCGTTTGGAGGCGGCGGATGTGCCATCAATCTTTCAAGGTGCGGCCATTGCAA
The DNA here is from genome assembly GCA_903953055.1 of uncultured Methylophilaceae bacterium. Classification (GTDB taxonomy): domain Bacteria; phylum Pseudomonadota; class Gammaproteobacteria; order Burkholderiales; family Methylophilaceae; genus Methylopumilus_A. The sequence goes on along the minus strand of CAJBIA010000099.1, from coordinate 8,736 downwards.
TGGTCACTGGTGGCTTAATGAGTCTGGCCTTTATGGGTTTTGCGGGGCTTGTGCGCTAATGTTCACAGCAGTTTATGTCATGATAGGCTTGGCGCTTGTGCTTGGTGTTTTGCTAGGCTATTCAGCACTGAAATTCAAAGTCGAAGGTGACCCCTTGGTCGCACGTATCGATGCAATCTTGCCGCAAACACAATGTGGTCAATGCGGCTTTCCTGGCTGCAAACCTTATGCCACTGCAATTGCTGCTGGGGAGGCCGATATTAATCAATGCCCGCCAGGTGGAGATGCTGGCGCGCATGCCTTGGCTGATTTAATGGGGGTTGAATATAAACCACTTAATGCTGAGCATGGGTTAACAAAACCTAAATCAGTCGCCTTAATTGATGAGATGACATGTATTGGCTGTACCCTGTGTATCCAAGCTTGCCCGGTTGATGCCATTTTAGGTGCAGCGAAACATATGCACACGGTGATTGCTTCAGAGTGCACTGGGTGTGAGTTATGCCTTGCACCTTGCCCTGTTGATTGCATCACCATGGAACCTATTGCTGAATCCCCAGATAACTGGAAATGGCGTTATCCCGTATTTGAAATTAAACCGATAAATCCTGCCCATAATAGCCAAGCTGGGATGAGGCATTAAGTGACATGAGTTCCCTATTCAATATTGTGAAGCAAGGTCTTGGTTTTAGTGATGCACAGGTTGCCGTCACTGGTGGCGTTCATCCGCCGGAGCATAAACAAGAGTCTAGCAGTCAACCTATCGGCTATCTGGCGCTTCCCAAGCGTTTAGTGCTACCTCTTCGCCAACATGTCGGCACCTTACCAAAGATCTTGGTGAACGTCGGAGACACGGTGCTTAAAGGCCAGTTGTTAGCTGAAGCTGAAGGTAACATTTCAGCAGCGATTCATGCGCCGACTTCAGGGACAATTGCGGCGATTGAAGACGCCTTAATTCCACACCCGTCAGGATTGCCTGATCGATGCTTAATCATTGATGTAGATGGCAAGGATGAATGGATTGCGCATTTATCGTTGGATTGGCGCACCCAAGACAAAACAAAGTTGCTCGAGAGCCTTAGAAAATCAGGCATAGTGGGTCTTGGCGGCGCGGCTTTTCCAACGCAAGTCAAGTTAAGAACTAGTGCTAGAACCCATGTAAACACCTTGGTCATTAATGCTGCAGAGTGCGAACCCTACATCACTTGCGATGATATGTTGATGCGTGAGCGGGCAGAGCAAATTCTTAGGGGAATTGAAGTCGCCCAATATTTATTAGGGGCAAAAGAATGCTTAATTGGGATTGAAGACAACAAGCCAGAAGCTGCTGAAGCAATGCGTTTGGCTTGTGCTTCAAGTCCATTGAATCAAGAAGTTACCCTTAAAGTGATCGTCGTCCCAACTCAGTATCCAAGTGGCGATGCACGCCAGCTTATTCGTTTGCTCACTGGGATAGAGGTGCCTGCAGATAAGCGTTCAACAGAGGTTGGGTTGCAATGTTTTAATGTTGCCACCTTATTGGCATTGCATCGTTATTTTGATCATGGTGAGCCCGCTTTATCACGCATTGTGACCATCACAGGAAATGTAAAAAAGCCAGCTAATTATGAAGTGCTTTTTGGTACGCCAGTTACTGATTTGATACAGGCCGCTGGTGGCGCTTTGGCTGGAACAAACGATTACATCATGGGTGGACCAATGATGGGCTTTAGCTTGCCCTCTGCTGATGTGCCAATTACAAAAGCGGCAAATTGTATTATCGTCAGCTCACCGAATTTATTTGCACCGGTACCCCCTGCAATGCCATGCATTCGCTGTGCTCGTTGTGCAGACGTTTGTCCTGTGAGCTTGCAACCACAAGAGTTATATTGGTTTTCTAAATCGAGTAATTTAGAAAAAGCCCGTGAATATAAGTTATTTGATTGTATTGAATGCGGCTGTTGTACTTATGCGTGCCCAAGTAATATTCCTTTAGTGCAATATTATCGATTTGCAAAGAGTGAAATTATTGCTCAGGACCGCTCAAAAGAGGCGGCTGATTTAGCCCGTGAACGTAATGAATTCCGATTAATGCGGATTGAGCGTGAAAAACAAGAACGTGCAGTAAAGCATGCACAAAAAGCAGTAGGCGCGAAAGTTGAAGCTGATAAAGCATCAACAAATGAGACGCCTATTAGCGTTGATGATCCTGCCATGGAAGCAAAAAAAGCAGCGATCGCTGCCGCGATAGAACGTGCAAAAGCGCAAAAAAAATCATTGGCCCCACAAAATGTGAGCGATCCTTCCCCTTCAGTACAGGCTGAAATGATAGAGATCGATGCAAGACGTGAGGCCGCAAAGATTGCCGTTAATGAACAAGCTAGCTCACAGGATGAAAAATGAGTCGATCCCCTTATTTAACTAGCGCACCAAGTGTTAGTGTCATCATGATTAAGGTGCTCCTTGCGCTTTTGCCAGCTGTCGCTGCCTATGTATGGGTGTTTGGCCCCAGTATTTTGGTGATGCTGATATTAGCGTCTATTACCGCTTTATCTGCCGAAGCTTTGATGCTTAAGTTGCGCAATCGTCCAATTAAGCCATTTTTGATGGACGGAAGTGCTTTGCTCACCGCATGGTTATTAGCACTTTCACTTCCACCATTGGCCCCTTGGTGGTTAGTGGTAGTAGGCACTTTCTTTGCAATTGTCATTGCCAAACAGCTTTATGGAGGATTGGGCTATAACCCATTCAATCCCGCTATGGTGGGCTATGCGGTTTTATTGATCTCCTTTCCTGTGATCATGACGCATTGGCCAGCCCCGATTGAATTGGCACAAGCAAAATTGAGTTTTGCAAACCAGCTAGAATATATTTTCGGTGCAAGTAACAGTATGAATCTTGATGCGGTGAGTATGGCAACGCCCCTAGATTATTTAAAAACTCAGCTAACGTTGCATCATTCCGTACAAGATATTGTCTCAGCAGCTCAGTTTGGACTTTTGGGGGCCAAGGGGGGTGAGTTGATTGTTGGGGCTTATTTGATCGGTGGGCTCTATTTGCTCCAACAACGCTTGATTACGTGGCATCTTCCAATTGCATTCCTAGCGGTGTTAGCGTTGATGGCTGGAGCATTCTATTTGGCAGATCCGACGCGTTTCGCGAATCCGCTATTCCATCTATTTACTGGGGCTTCAATGTTGGGTGCATTTTTCATCATTACTGATCCTGTCAGCGGCCCAACCACTCCAAAAGGTAAGCTAGTCTTTGCGGCTGGTATCGCAGTGCTGACTTATTTAATTCGGGTTTATGGGGGCTATCCTGATGGGGTTGCATTCTCAGTATTGTTAATGAACATGTGCGTTCCTCTCATTGATGCGTGGACACAGCCACGTGTATTTGGGCATCAGAAATGAATAAAGCCATCTTAAATCATGCGATCAAAACGGCATGGATCATGATTGCATTCACAGTAGTAGGGACATTAAGCCTAGCAATTATTCATCACACGACAAAAGCGCCTATTTCAAAAGCTGAAGCTGCTGTGCGGATGAGTTTGTTTGGACAAATTCTACCTGCCGATTTGTACGACAATGATTTACTACAAGATGCGGTTAAGCTTGCAAGCGGTGGCGACTTAGCTAATCGTGATGAAACGATGATTCATCGTGCACGAGTAAAAGGTGAGCCTTCCGCTGTGATTCTAGAAGCCACCGCACCCGATGGTTATAGCGGAGATATTAAACTTCTTGTCGCGATAAAATTCTCTGGTGAAATTGTGGGTGTCCGTGTTTTAGACCACAAAGAAACCCCTGGATTGGGAGATTACATAGATATAGCTCATAGCAATTGGATCAAAAACTTTGATACCCAGTCCCTTGAAAAAACAAACGATGAAGCTTGGTTGGTAAAAAAAGATGGGGGCCAATTTGATTTTACGACTGGCGCAACGATTACACCGCGTGCGGTGATTAAAGCGGTGCATAAAGTACTTAAGTTCTATCAGGCGCATCAACAAATAATTTTTGAAACCCCATCGGGTCAGGCGTTGACGCAGTAGTTCGTCAACCGCATAGAGGAAATAAGATGAGTGAAGCTAATCAAGAAGTCGCCCAAGAGGCTCAAGTAGAAGAAAAGAGTTCACCTAAAGTCTTTTACGGTGACATCGTAGGAAATGGATTGTGGAAACAAAATCCTGGCCTAGTCCAATTGTTGGGTTTATGTCCAACATTAGCCATGACGGTGAGTCTGGTGAATGGATTTAGTTTGGGTGTGATGACAGCGGTGGTGATGGCAGCCAGCAATGCTAGCGTTGCCCCGATCCGTCAGTGGGTGCCAACTGAAATACGCATTCCGGTCTTTATTTTGATTATTGCTGCTTTGGTCACCATTATTGACTTGTCGATGCATGCTTATTTACAGAGTTTGCATGCTGTTTTAGGCATTTTTATCCCGCTGATTGTGACGAATTGTATTGTGCTTGCGCGTGTTGAGGCTTTTGCGGCAAAGAATCCTGTTGTGCCATCAGCTTTAGATGGATTTATGATGGGATTTGGCTTGTCCTTAGTACTGGCAACGCTTGGTGGCATCAGAGAGATTATAGGAAAAGGGACCTTGTTTTCGGGCATTGATTTAGTGTTTGGCCCATCTGCAAAATCTATGATATTGACCATCATTCCTGATTACCATGGTTTTTTGCTTGCAATCTTACCGCCTGGTGCCTTTATTGGTTTGGCCTCTTTAATTGCAACTCGTAATTGGCTGGCTCAACGTAAAGCTGCGAGGGAGGCTGCAATGTCAGTTGCACCTCAACTCGCAACACACTAAATTCCCTCGTATTTTAAATGAATGCTGAAAAGCGCTATGAGATCTTTCGTCGATTAGCCATTGACATTCCCGAGCCTAAAACTGAACTCAATCATCAAAGTGTTTTTGAATTGTTGATTGCGGTGATCTTGTCAGCGCAATCAACGGATAAAGGTGTGAATCTAGCGACAGCTAAGCTATATCCTGTTGCAAATACACCTTCTGCTATTTTTGCGTTGGGCGTGGAAGGGCTGGAGCGGTATATTAAAACCATAGGTCTTTATCACAGCAAAGCCAAAAATATCATTGCAACGTGCCAGATTTTGATGGAGCGCCATAATAGTGAGGTGCCAGATACCCGAGAAGCGCTGGAGCTGTTACCAGGCGTTGGGCGCAAGACTGCGAATGTCATTTTGAATACTGCTTTTGGTCACCCCACAATTGCTGTCGATACCCATATTTTTCGTATCGGAAATCGTACAGGCTTAGCACCAGGCAAAACTCCGCTGATGGTGGAATTGAAACTGATAAAAACGGTTCCCAAAGACTTTATTCAGGACGCACACCATTTGTTGATTTTGCACGGGCGTTACACATGCATTGCACGGCAGCCTAAATGTGGGGAGTGTGTGATTCGAGATTTATGTGAATATAAGGCGAAGGCAGCTTAATTTATATGGCACTCTTTAATCCTAGTCGTGACCAGGTCCGTCAGTTCTTTTTTGATGCTTGGGCAAAATATAAAAATCAGCAAGCATTGACAGATTTGGAGGTCATTGCCTTGCAAGTCATACAAATGCATCCAGAATATCATCTCGTCTTAGATGCGCCAGAGCGTTATATGGAGCAGGCTTACTTTCCTGAGATGGGTGAAACCAATCCATTTTTGCACATGAGTTTACATTTATCAGTATTGGAACAGGTGGCTATTAATCAGCCTATTGGTATTGCTGATGCTTACCAAGCTTTGAAAATTAAGCATGGGAATGAATCGGGGGCGCAGCATGATTTGATGGATTGTTTAGCAGAAAGCATTTGGCAAGCGCAGCGAAATGGACAACCTCCAAACTCAGAGCTTTACATTCATTGTATGCAAGCTAAAATTAATACTTAGCCTAATGCTTGTGGTCTTTGTCTAACAAGCTAAAGTAATTTAAAGGCTCTAAGACGGTCGGCACTGCAATATCCAACATGGATTGGTAATCCTTACTGTAATGCAATCCTCGGCTTTCATGGCGATCCATGGCACTCCGCACAATGAGTTCAGCGACTTGTAATAAGTTACGTAATTCAATGAGATTATTGCTTACCCGAAAATTACTATAAAACTCGTTTACCTCATCGTGAAGTAAGTTGATCCGATGCATCGCTCGTGTAAGACGTTTGTTGGTGCGTACGATCCCCACGTAGTTCCACATAAAACGTCTCAGTTCGTTCCAGTTATGGGTGATAATCACTTCCTCATCAGCGTCAGTCACGCGACTTTCATCCCAGTAAGGTAATGCAACCTCCAGCTTTATAGGTTCAGCTAAGATACAGTTAGCAGCAGCTTGCCCAAACACCATGCACTCTAAGAGAGAATTGCTGGCAAGGCGGTTTGCACCGTGCAAGCCAGTGCAAGCTGTTTCGCCAATTGCATATAAGTTAGCCAGATCGGTGCGGCCAGTATGGTCAGTCATTACGCCGCCGCAGTTATAGTGCGCTGCTGGGACTACTGGAATAGCTTCCTTAGTAATATCAATCCCAAGCTCCATACAGCGCCGGTAAATGGTCGGAAAATGTGAAATAATAAAATCTGCTGGTTTGTGTGAAATGTCTAGAAATACGCAATCTAATCCACGCTTTTTCATTTCAAAGTCAATGGCTCTTGCTACAACATCTCTAGGGGCAAGCTCACTACGTTCATGGTAGTGCTGCATAAAGGTGGACCCATTGGGCAATTTTAAAATCCCACCTTCACCACGCACTGCTTCAGTAATTAAAAATGATTTCGCTTTGGGATGGAATAAACAGGTTGGATGGAATTGCACGAATTCCATATTGGCCACTCGGCAGCCAGCTCGCCATGCCATGGCAACTCCATCACCGGTGCTTACGTCTGGGTTGGTGGTGTAAAGATAAACTTTCCCTGCCCCTCCGGTTGCCAACACCGTGTGTTGGGCACCAATGGTCACGACCTTGCCACTTTTATTGTTTAGAACGTATGCACCCAAGCACGCGGCGTTATCTTCTGGTGAACCAATGCCTGCTTTTCTTGAGGTAATTAAATCTACGGCAATATGATCCTCAAGTACGGTGATGTTTGGATTGTTTAATACTTGCTCAGCTAATGTTTGTTGTACCGCTTTACCCGTTGCATCAGCAGCATGAATAATGCGTCTATGACTATGTCCGCCTTCACGCGTTAGGTGGTAGCCGCTTCCATCGTCTTCACGCGTAAAAGGAACGCCTTGCGCAATGAGCCATTCCACAGTTTCACGTGCATGGCTGGCAACTTGCCTAGTGACTTCCTGGTCGCAAAGTCCAGCGCCAGCGATTAGTGTATCTTGAATATGCGCTTCAATTGAATCGTCGCTTGTAAGCACTGCGGCGATCCCACCCTGCGCCCAATTGCTTGAATTGTCATTAATTTTACGTTTGCTAACTAAGCATACTTTTTTTTCTGAAGCAACTTTAAGGGCTACTGTTAATCCAGCTAAGCCACTACCAATAATTAAAACATCAAAATGCTGCATATGAATCCATTGCATTGAACTTAGATCAGTTTAGCGTTGTCTGTTTGTCATGGCTACATATTAAAAGGCTAGGGAGGCAAAACCTGATGAAAATTAAAAATTTTGTAGAAATCTCTCAACTTGGTTTCGTTGATACAAGTGCAGCGAGTTATACTCAAACAAAAATCACTATTAATCAATCGGAGAGCATCGGCAATATGAGCGGCACGTCAAATAGCAATGCTGGGGAAGGACAAGTACCGGGTAACCGTGAAATTGATCAAGCCTTGGTTGAACGTGCTCAGCGAGGAGACCAAAAAGCTTTTGGTATGTTAGTTGAGAAATATCAAAGAAAGCTGGGTCGTTTATTGTCTAGAATGATTCGAGATCAAGCTGAAGTTGAAGATGTTGTCCAGGAATCATTTATTAAAGCCTATCGAGCATTGCCAAACTTTAGGGGGGATAGCGCTTTTTATACTTGGCTTTACCGTATTGGGATTAACACTGCCAAGAATTATTTAGTTTCATTAGGCCGCCGACCTCAGGTCAGTCATGACATCGAAATTGAAGATGCAGAAAATTTCGAAGATGCGGATGAGCTTCGCACTGCTGAGACGCCTGAAACAGAATTAATGACTAAAGAGATTGCCAAGACGGTTAATGAAACGGTCATGTCACTCCCTGATGAGCTTCGTACCGCAATCACTTTGCGTGAGATTGAAGGGTTAAGCTACGAAGAGATTGCGACCCTGATGGCTTGCCCAATTGGTACCGTACGATCACGAATTTTTCGAGCCCGTGAAACGATCGCTTTAAAGCTTAGACCTTTGCTTGATACGCCAGACGACAAAAGATGGTAATCAGAATTATGACTAATGTAGGAGAATTAAATTGAAAGAAAAAATTTCAGCTTTAATGGATGGTGACTTAGCACTTGAAGATGCTGAGTATTTGATGACGGCCTTAAAAACAAACGGCGAAGCAGCTAAAAGCTGGGACACTTATCATGTCATCGGTGATGTGATGCGCGGCAATAATGTCCTTGCGCCGGGAATGACATCGCGCGTCATGCAAGAAATCGCTAAACAGCCTGTCGTGATGGCGCCTAAGGCCACTTTGCTGAGAAACACACCTCAGGTATGGTCGTTAGCCGCTTCAGTGGCCGCTATATTTTTTGTGAGTTTGGTTATCATGCACCAACAAACACAAGAAGCTAAAAATGCACCGATCGAAATCGCAC
>CAJBIA010000098.1 GCA_903953055.1 uncultured Methylophilaceae bacterium | reverse complement strand
TCCCTTCATCGGTTTCCTCCTAACTCTTTTGCCTACGGCCAAGCGCTAGTCACCGCAGCGTGCCGCTGGCCAACCTTCAAGAACTTATCTCAATCACTGGAAATCCGCCTCTTTATGTTTGAAGGTTTTTTCATCGAGGATGACGACTTTTGCAGCGCGCCCTTTATGGTCGGTGTGACATTCCTTACAAGCCTTGGTACTTAATTGACGACCATGTAAGCCTTTTTTCTCTTTAACATCGCGACCAATGTCCTTATGGCAATCCATGCAAAGTTTGTCTTGGCCAGCCTTATCGAATCGTTTGTGACAACTCTCACATTTATCTTCGTATTTAACGTGACCTTGAATAAGTTGGCCCGGCATGATGGCATGCTCGAGACTTTCAGCTTGCGCAAAAGAAGAAAGTAACAAAGCAAATAGAAGGAAAAACCTAGAAATCATGTGTAAGATTCTAATACATATGCACGGCAATCACATGCCAAATCGCTGTCGCTGCGAGCAAATACACTAAAGGAATATGCACCACGTGCCATAAAGAAAATATTTGCTCGAAAATCTTAAATTGAGAAAACCGCTCAGTACCATAGAGATAATCTTCCACAAAAAGACTCAACCTTCTTGCTTCTCTTGATTTAGATGGAAGCAATTTATTTGCGCGGTACCTAGCAATCTGACGATAAACAGGCAGCACAAGGGGCCTGGCTGTTTTACCTAAGAACCCGGGATTGCTTTCTAAAGCGTAATGATTAAACCCCTCTAATATTCCAATCACCTCAGGATAGGGTTTCAACTCAATAAATATCACATTTTGACTATCAGTAAGTTCTTGCCTTAATTCATTTAAAGAATGCTTACTACCAGACATGCCTTTATGAATTCGCACATAGGCATATCGACCAATCAGCCCACTACTGGCCACAATGACCATAGAACTAAAAGCGACGGTCGCATTGACTGAATGCAAATGAAAGCCAGAATGGAAAATCACCAGGATTGGTCCAAAAATCCCACACGTCATATGGAAGTAGAACCAATATTTGAGTTGCCCCCAGTTTCGCGCAAACTTCAAACTTTTACGTAATGTATAAGTCAATAGGACAAGCATCATTAAACTACCAACTAAACCCAAGTTGTATCCAATATCATCCCCTGGCTTATAGAAATTTCCATGGGCGACCACCCAACCCAGCCAGAAAATAACAACAAATAAAGGAAAGGATAAAAACCAAATCAACTTAGACATAGGCACTGTTCTTTAGCAACAATTAACGATTTACGTAACTTTAACATTATAGTGAATTGAATAAATTCTCTCCGACAAACTAATTTAGTTTAAATAAAAAAACTTAAACGATGAGTCGCTTATCATCAATTCGTCCGTTGATTTTTATACATTCTCAGGGTATGTTGACTCTGTGACAGTAATATGAAGTCCAAATTAAAATTAAATACAAAACAATGTCAATCATATTGAAAATAGCAAACAACCAGTAACGCAATGATTAATTACTTCTTTATCTACGTCATCCCATTACTACTGGTCTTTTTTCTTTATATCAGAAAGCAGCGTAAGACTGAAAAAGAGAGCATTGATCACTTAGACGTCGCCATTAAAAGCGGGTTAAATGAGCCCGCATCGCTCCATCCCATCGTTGATATAGATCAGTGCATTGGCTGCGGCGCATGCGTAACAGCTTGCCCCGAAGGCGCAATAGGCATTATTAATGGCAAAGGCGCACTCGTTAGCGCCTCTAAGTGTATTGGCCATGGGGCGTGCGCAATTTCTTGCCCAGTCGACGGGATCCAATTGGTTTTTGGGACTGAAAAGCGGGGCATGGATATTCCAAACCTTTCGCCGAACTTCGAAACCAATGTCAAAAACATATTCATCGCGGGTGAATTAGGGGGGATGGGGTTAATTCGAAACACTACCGAACAGGGCAAGCAAGCCATCAGGCACATTGCTAAACTCAAAAATGGTAAAACAGATTATGACGTTGTGATTGTGGGATCAGGCCCTGCTGGCATCGCCGCAACCTTGGGCGCCAAAGAAAATAATTTACGCTACGTCACTTTGGAGCAAGAGGATAATTTAGGCGGTGCGGTCTATCAATACCCAAGAAACAAACTCACCATGACGGCACCTATTGATCTACCGATCGTTGGCGAGATTAAGATGTTTGATATCCGCAAAGAAGATCTTTTAAACATTTGGCAACGGGTAGTGAAAGAAGCGGACATTTCGATTCAATTCAATGAACGCATGGAACAAATCACAAAAACCGAACATGGCTTTCTAGTGACCACTTCCAAAGGGCGTTATGAAACTACCTGTATTTTGTTAGCGATCGGCCGCCGCGGCACCCCCAGAAAACTCGATGTCCCCGGCGAATCACAACCAAAAGTGGTCTACCGACTAATCGATGCTGAGCAATACGCCAATCAACATGTGCTCGTCGTTGGGGGAGGCGATAGCGCATTAGAAGCAGCCATTTCCCTTTCCGAAGCCGGATGCTCCTCTGTCACACTTTCATACCGAAGTGCTAGCTTTAATCGCGTTAAACAAAAGAATTTGGATGCACTTCAATTAGCTGAAGGTTCTGGCAAACTAAAAGTGTTGCTCAATTCGACCGTCGAGGCCATCAAAGTCGACAAGGTCTCACTCAAATCAGAGGATAAGCCAATGACCATTCAAAATGATGCCGTCATTGTTTGTGCGGGGGGCGTCCTTCCTACGCCATTTCTTAAAGAAATAGGCGTCATGGTGGAGACCCATTACGGCACAGTAGTCAACGAATAAGAAATAATTAAGAGTTTGCGGAAATAGCAAGAAGCGTCGTGGTAGGCAGTACCAGATTCGAACTGGTGACCTCTTGGATGTCGACCAAGCGCTCTAACCAACTGAGCTAACCGCCTATATGTCTTCTCAAAAAGAGGTGCGAATTCTAGCGCATTGACCTTCATTAAGCAAATGAAGCGTGAGCCGCTCGCGCTATAATGGAATTCTAAAAATTCAGCACGTTCAGACATGGCGCTTTCAGAATCCTCAGAAGAAATAACCTCTAGCATTGTTAGAGATGTCGCAGCTCAAGGTTATGCGGTGGTTGAGCATTTTCTGAATCCAGAAATCATCCTTGCATTAGCCAGCCATGCACTGCATTTAAAAAAACATAGCGTCATGCACAAGGCCACAACCGGCCTTAATAGCACGGCCAGCTCATTACGCGGCGACTTTATTGATTGGATAGAAGAAGACGAAGCAAGTGATATTGAGCAAATCTATCTTGATCACATGACACCGCTTCAAACCGCCCTCAATCAAGCCTTTTTTCTTGGCCTATTTGAATTGGAAAGCCACTTTGCGATTTATCCGCCTGGCACGAGTTATCAAAAACATCTAGACCAATTTATTGACAAAACAGAACGCAAAATCAGCTGTATTTTATACCTTAACCAAGATTGGCTGGTTGAGGAGGGTGGCGCACTTAGGATGTACTTAGATAAAAGTCGTGATCAACCCACGATCGACATCCTCCCTCAAGCTGGAACCCTCGTTGTTTTTCTCTCTAGTGATTTCTTACACGAAGTATTACCAGCAAAACGTGAACGGATCAGCATCACCGGCTGGTTTAAAACGAGAAGCATCAAAAACGCATCATGAAACATCCTAACCTAACCATCCAGGCCATGTTTGATCCAGCGCAATTTGCAACATTGGGCCATGCCCTCATAGAAACATTAGTACAGCACTTAGAAGCGAATTTGAGCGGCGCGAGTAAAGTGCTTGATTGGCAGGATCCGGCAAGTGAAGATCTTCATTGGCAAGCCCCACTCCCTCATAGACCAACGCTTGATCAGAACGCCCTATTCACCAAACTTGAAAGCATTCTCAAGCACAACCTTGCCATCCATCACCCGCATAACATGGGGCATCAGGTATCAAGCCCGCTCCCATTAGCCGCCTTGTGTGATATGGTGGCAGCGCTCACCAACCAAGCCATGGCGGTGTATGAAGCTGGCCCAAGCGCCACCATGCTTGAACGCCAAGTCATACGCTGGTTATGTGCACTCATTAACGAACATACCTGGGGAAATGCTGGCGGGGTGCTGACTTCTGGGGGGGCGCAAGCCAACCTAACGGCCTTGCTTGTGGCAAGACAGGTCACCCTCAGCCGCCACCCTAAGTCCCACAATATCTGGAGGGAAGGGGCGACGGATGCATTAAAGCTTTGTATTTTAGCTTCCGAACATGCCCATTATTCAATCTCCCGTGCAGCGGGCATTATGGGCATGGGCACGGATAGCGTCATTAAAGTCGCGACAAATAAGCAAGGGCAGCTAGGTGTTAATGCCCTCATTAAAGCCCACCAAGCCTATGTTAAAAATGGAGCCATCGTCATGGCGGTTGTCGCAAATGCTGGTTGCACGCCAAGCGGAAGTATTGATCCCTTATTGTCCATTGGTGAATATGCCCAAGCCCATGGACTGTGGTTTCATGTCGATGGCGCGCATGGCGCCTCCACCCTGCTTTCAAGCTTGCACCGCGATCGCCTCAAAGGAATCTCGCTCGCCGATTCTGTGGTGTGGGATGGGCACAAGTTAATGTATATGCCAGCAGCCATCTCGGCGGTACTATTTAAAGAAGAGCAACATAGTTTTGCGGCATTTAACCAAGAGGCCTCCTACCTCTTCCAAGGAGAAAGCCATCAAGATGAGACCTTCAATACGAGTTACCGCACCCTAGAATGTACCAAACGCATGATGGCCCTCAAACTATGGGCCGCATTTTCGATGTATGGCATCGATGGCATGGGGTCACTCGTCGATGAAGCTTATGTAAAAGCGCAATTGTTCGCAGAAAAAATAAAAGCATTGCCTCAATTTGAACTGCTTATGTGGCCTGAGACGAACATTGTTTGTTTTAGATATTTAGAAGTTGGGCTCATCCCTGATCTGCTCAACCAGCATCAATCCAAGATCAGGCAGCATATTATACAAAGTGGAGAGTTTCACCTCACCCAAGTGGACCTGCATGGGCTCACTTGGTTACGCACCACGCTGATGAATCCTTTTACGACTGCGCAAGATTTAGATGATTTGCTTAAGGCCGTCAATGATGCATCCCAAGCTAGCCTAGCGAACTAATCTAGCAAGCTAAGATAGCCTGATTGATAATCTGGATAGCTCAACTGAAAGCCTGTCGACAGTAGTTTTTGGTTAGCCATACGCTTACCTCCGTCGACTTCAGGGCTGACTTTGACGACCTCTAATCCCATCTTAACGGCCAACCAGCACAAGACTTCGTACTGCGATACGGGTCTACTATCGGTCACAACATACAGTGGATCAATTAGTCCTCCGCTTTGATGCATATTGATCAAATAGACGATAAATGCAGCCGCATCATCCCGATGAATGCGATTGGTCCAATGATTACTGGCTGGCCAATGCGATGGATGAGCCGCTAAATCCAGCATTCTCCTTCGCCCTGGCCCATAGATGCCAGTGAGTCTAAGCGCTGTGGATGTCCACGACCTACCTGCCCCTTGCAGCAAAGCTTCTGCTTCCAATAAGCGCTTACCGCCATAATCATAATCCTGGGGGATGCTCTTCTCATCTAACAGTCCATCGTCACTTTGCCCATACATTCGGGTGCTTGAGACGAAAAAAACATGTTTGAGCGCTGTGGCGTGCTCGAGCGCAGCAAGGGTGTTTTTTAAACCTTCTACATAATGCTGACGATAGTTTTCATCGGTTTGGCTTGTGGCCGCCACACAATAAATGAGATATTCCGGATTGAGGTCTTTGATGGCAGAAAGGGAGGCAGGACTCGTCACATCTCCCGCCAGACATGAAAACATAGCTTGCGGATTTAAGGTGCGCCTGAGACCAACGGGGGCGAAGCCCTGGGTTGTTAACTGTTGTGCGATTTCAGTACCGAGATCGCCGCATCCGACAATCAACACTTGAGGCATCACAAGTTAACCGTGTTGGAGCAGTGGATTGAGGGGAAGTGCGGGCCAAATCCCTTGCAAATGTTTTTCCAAATACATCAATGCTAGGATGGTCTTCGCATCAGTAATTTGCTGCATGGCTACCATTTCAAGACACGCTTCTAGACTTGCTTCGAAGAGTTCCAGTTGCTCGTCTTCATCTTGCATCGCTTCACCTGCTAGAAGGCCCCTAGCAATAAACATATAAATCACCTCATCCGAATAACCAATGCAAGGATGCTGTAATCCAAGATAGACCCACTCTTTTGCGGTATACCCAGTTTCTTCAAGTAGCTCGCGCTGGCCGGTCACTAGAATCGCTTCGTCTGGATCAATCTTTCCTGCGGGCAGCTCAATAAAAACACGATTGAGTGGGTAGCGAAACTGCCGCTCCAATAAGAGATTCCCATTATCAAGCAATGGGATCACCAGCACAGCGCCCGGGTGCATGATGAATTCCCGCTGACTTTGATTGCCGCTGGGCAAGCGCACCTGATCGCGCTTAACTCGCAACATCCCACCCTCTAACACAAGCTCAGAGGTGAGACAGACTTCAGTTAATCCGTCATCGGAATGTTGCATACCACTTATTTTGAAATCTCTTGGCTAATGAGCCAACGACCATTGATGTTTTTCATCGTCAGCACTTTACGGCCACTGTCTTTGTAATTCGCTGCTTGATAGTTTTGGATGAATGAGACTTCAACACTACCATCCTTCGCATTCGCAAATTTCATATCAGATAATTCAATTTTGATTTTTTGGGCATTTGAGATTTTATTTTTTCTAAAATGACGCCAAGCCTTCTCATTCGGTAATTGACCAGCGAATCCGCTCACATAAGACGAAAAGTAAAGCGGTAGATTTTTATTCGACCAAGCATCTGACCAACTAGACACCGCTAACATGACCGCTTTTTGGTCAGCTTCAGGGGCTTGCGCCTCCACTTTTGTAGGCGCAACTTCAACTACTGGATTAGCTTGTATTGGCTCAGGTGCAGTCTCGACTGGTTGAGTAACTTCAGGCGCTAAGGTGATTTGTGCTGCCGGCGCAGGCGCTGGTTCTTCCACCTTAGTTTCTTGCTGAGCCTCTTGTGCCTCGGCAACCTCAGGCTTAAACCCGAGTCGCGCTTGATCAGCTTTAGCGGTTTCCTTAACTCTCGAATCAAGCAAGTTGTTAGTCGTTTGTTCAATAATCGTTTGATAGCGATTGTAAGCCTTTGCTAACTTCCCATCGCGTTGATAAGCACGCGCGAGCTTAAGCTTCAGGGTTAAGTTGTCCGGTTTCATGATGACCGCTTTTTCATATAGCGCTTCGGCTTTAGTGAAGTCTCCATCGTCCACGGCAGCATCGGCTTTCATGACCAGCCCTTGATATTCAGAGTCAGCCCCAGAAAATAGTCCATCCGTGACCTTACTGGTATACGCACATGAAGCTAGACTAAGAATTGCCGTGAGAAAAAATACTTTTTTGAGTAACTGAGTTTGCATGGGGGTAGCTCCTTAATTATTTTTCAAAAAAATTTATAAACAAATCCAGGTAAAGCCAGTACTAATAAGCGATGATTGATCATGACTATTGCAGGCTATGCGCGATCGCATATGCGCATATATCCATTAATCTTTGCGGCATGATACCAAGAAACAACAAACCCAAGGCATTCACGCTCAGCAACATATTCATTTCAGGCGGATTAATGATCGGTGAATGGTCTGCAGGCTCATCAAAATACATGAGTTTGACGATGCGTAAATAATAGAAGGCGCCGATGACCGCCATTAAGACCGCAAAGACGACCAACCATAAGAAGCCAGCCTGTAAAGCAGCTTGAAGCACGGCAAACTTGGCATAAAATCCCAACGTGGGCGGCACGCCCGCCATCGAGAACATCGTGATGAGCATCAAAAATGCAAACCATGGGCTACGTTGATTTAAGCCTTTCAGGTCAACCAGCTCTTCCGCTTCAAAGCCTTTGCGACTGAGTAATAAAATCATGCCAAAACCAGCCAATGACATCAAGGCATAAGCCACGATATAGAACATTGATGAGATATAACCGTTAAGGCTTGCGCTCATTAATCCAAACAACAAAAAGCCCACATGGGAGATAGTCGAATAGGCGAACATGCGCTTGAGATTAGTCTGCGCAATCGCCGTGATATTGCCTATGATAATCGAGAGCACCGCCATGATCATGAGCATGCCCTGCCAATCAATGGCTAGCACAAATAGTCCTTGCGCCAAAATGCGGATCACAAAGGCAAAGGCGGCGAGTTTGGTGACCGAACCAATAAATAAGGTAATAGCCGTTGGCGAACCTTCATAGACATCCGGCACCCACATCTGGAATGGCACTGCACCTAATTTAAAAGCTAACCCTGCCACAATAAAGACCGTACCTAAGACCAGTACCGGCTTATCTTGCGAGCCATTTAATAAAGCACTCGCCACTTCTGAAATATTAAGGCTACCAGTGGCGCCGTACATCATGGAGATCCCATAAAGGAGCATCCCTGACGCTAAGGCGCCTAAGACGAAATATTTCATCGCGGCTTCGGTTGCGCGGGCATTATCGCGATCAAGTGCCACCAATGCATAAAGACACAATGACAGAAGCTCCAAGCCCATATAGAGCGTTAAAAAGTGCTGTCCAGATACCATGACCATCATCCCCGCCATGGCAAAAAGCACCAAAGCATAGAACTCGCCCCTGTACATGCCGCGCAAGGTAATGTATTGGCGCGTATAAACCAGCATCAAAGAGGTACTCAGGTAAATCATGAGCTTGGTGACATCCGCGAACGGGTCATCCACAAACATGCCACTAAAGGCATAAGTCACACTTGGCGTATGGGTTGCAATGGTGATGAAGGCCGCGCCAAGCAAGGTGATTTGCGCGAGCAGGAATAGGATGATGCGATTGGCGGGTTTGATAAACAAATCGGCCAATAAAATAATCATCGCCATCGAGAGCACAAAGATCTCTGGAAGCGCTGCGATTAAATCCGTTTGAAGTCCATTCATATTTCTACATTTCCGATCGTATTCGGCGAATCAATTCGCCTTATATACCTGCAGGTAATTTCGTTATGGCCATGTGATCTAGGAACTGCGCCACTGTTGCATGAGTCATTTCTGTGATGGGTTGCGGATAAACCCCAAAACCAATCACGAGAATCGCCAGTGTTCCCAATATCAGCAGTTCACGCCGATTAATATCGAGGAGTTCATCCACATGTACATTGGCAATCTCACCAAAAAATACACGCTTTACCATCCACAAGGTATAAGCCGCCCCAAGAATCAAGGTCGTGGAGGCTAGGAAAGCAAACCAGAAGTTCTTTTGAAGCGCCCCTAAAATCACCATAAACTCCCCCACAAATCCAGAAGTGCCTGGCAAGCCAGCATTGGCCATCGCAAACAAAACTGCAAATGCCGCGAACTTAGGCATGGTATTGACCACCCCACCATAATCCGCAATCTGACGAGAATGCATGCGGTCATAGAGCACGCCAACACTCAAAAACATCGCGCTAGAAATAAAGCCATGTGAAATCATTTGCACGACCGCACCTTCAAGGCCAATGCTGTTGAAAATAAAGAACCCTAAGGTCACAAACCCCATGTGCGAGATCGATGAGTAGGCAATCAACTTTTTCATGTCCTGCTGAACGAGCGCCACGAGAGCAATATAAACCACCGCAATCAAGGACAAAGTAATCATGAAGCCAGATAAGTAATGCGCGGCATCAGGAGCGATAGGCATCGCAAACCTTAAGAAACTATAGCCCCCTAACTTGAGGGCAATCGCTGCCAACACAACAGACCCACCCGTTGGCGCCTCCACGTGGGCATCTGGTAACCATGTATGTACTGGCCACATTGGAATTTTGACCGCAAAGGCCATAAAAAAGGCCAGGAAAACCAGTATCTGGACCGGCAAGGTCATAGGTAGTCGGTAGTAATCAACCACCTCAAAACTATTGGTTTGGTAGAAGAGGTAAATGAAGGCCACCAACATGAGAAGTGAGCCAAGCAAGGTATAGAGGAAGAATTTAATGGTGGCATAGACGCGGTTTGGTCCACCCCAGACCCCAATCACCAAGAACATCGGGATCAGCATCGCTTCCCAATAAACGTAATATAAAATTGCGTCCAGCGCGCTAAACACCCCAATCATCAAACCAGACATAATGAGGAAAGCCGCCATGTATTGGGCAACGCGTTTTTGAATCACTTCCCAAGCCGCAATCACCACTAAAACGGTCGTAAAGCTGGTCAGCAAAATCAGCGGAACGGCAATCCCATCCACTCCTAAATGGTAATGAATGTTAAAGGTAGGAATCCAGTTGTAGCCTTCTTGGAACTGAAAGCCACCATCAGCAAAATTAAAGCCTGTGTAGAGAGGAATCGTCACCGCAAACGCAATTAAACTTCCCAGCAAAGCAATCCAACGTGCTGATGAGGCGTGCTTGTCGTCCCCTGTCAATAAAACAAGGACCCCAGCAAAAACTGGCACCCAAATAGCGAGACTAAGAATTGGCAGGCTTGACATTTAAACCTTCATGAATAAGGTAAGTAATAAAAATACGCCAATAATCATGGCAAACGCATAGTGGTAAATCAAACCGGATTGCAGTCCTCGAATCACTTTTGAGAGGCGTCCAATTAAGTTAGCGGTCCCATTTACCATGATTCCATCAATGAGCTGCACATCCCCAATTGTCCATAATTTACCTCCAATGAAGCGAGAGCCCGCTGCAAATACTTTTTCATTAAAACGATCAAAGCCGTATTTATTTTCAAGCACGTAGAGAATCAAACCGCATTTGGATTGAATCGCTGCTGGGATATCAGGACGTTTCATATAGAAGAACCATGAAAGCACTACCCCAGACAATGCCAATATAAATGGCAATGAGGTAAGACTGTCAATCGCCATCTCTGTGGCGCCATGAAAATCTTTTGCAAGCTCCTGCATCACCGGATGGGCAGCGCTATCAACAAAGATTACGCCATTAAAGAAACCGTTGAATAGCATCGGATCAATGGCGATATAACCAATCACGACTGATGGGATCGCCAATAAAATGAGTGGCAAGGTCACAACCCAGGCTTGTTCATGTGGCACATCCTTGGGGCCTAGGCCATGATGATGGTCGTGATCGTCATGCGCATGATCGTGATGATCATCTTTAGCTTCCATCCAGCGCTCTTTGCCATGGAAGACTAAGAAGTACATTCGGAATGAATAAAACGCCGTCACAAAGACGCCTGCCAATACTGCGAAGTACGCAAAGTCACTGCCTGGAATGTGCGATAACTTAGCGGCTTCAATAATTGAATCTTTAGAATAGAAACCTGAGAAGAAAGGCGTACCAATCAAAGCGAGCGAGCCAATTAATGAAGTGATCCAGGTAATCTTCATGTACTTACGTAAGCCGCCCATATTACGGATATCTTGATCATGATGCATGCCCATGATGACAGAGCCCGCACCTAAGAACAGCAGGGCTTTAAAGAAGGCATGCGTCATCAGATGGAAAATCGCCACGGAGTAAGCTGATGCGCCGAGCGCTACCGTCATATAACCCAACTGGGATAGCGTTGAATAAGCCACCACCCGTTTGATATCGTTTTGGATGATGCCTAAAAAGCCCATGAACAATGCGGTAATGGCGCCGATCACCATCACAAATGAAAGGGCGGTGGTTGAGAGTTCGAATAATGGGGACATTCGTGCCACCATAAAGATGCCTGCCGTGACCATGGTCGCTGCGTGAATCAATGCAGAAATTGGTGTTGGCCCTTCCATCGAATCAGGAAGCCACACATGGAGAGGCACTTGCGCTGACTTACCCATCGCGCCAATGAAGAGCAAAATACAAATGACGGTCATGGTTGACCAATGGACGCCTGGGATAATATCGACCGTGGCATGCGCATATCGCGGGGCTTCATGGAAGGCCGCCACATAATCTAGGCTCCCAAAACACCACAAGACCATCCCAATCCCAAGCAAGAAACCAAAGTCACCCACACGGTTGACTAAGAACGCTTTGAGGTTGGCATAAATGGCTGTTGGCTTGGTATACCAGAAGCCAATTAATAGATAAGAAACCAACCCCACCGCTTCCCAGCCAAAAAATAACTGCATAAAGTTATTGGCCATCACCAGCATCAACATCGAGAAGGTAAAGAGGGAAATGTAGCTAAAAAAGCGACGATAGCCAGCATCTTCATGCATATAACCAATGGTATAGATATGCACCATCAAGGACACAAAGGTCACCACCAGCATCATCATGGCGGTTAATTTGTCGATCAAGAAGCCAACCTGAAAACTATAAGCGCCTGTGGTCATCCAGGTATACACCGTGCCGTTATAGACGTTTCCTTTTAACACATCCAGAAATACCACGACGGAAAGGCCAAAAGCACCAGCCACCCCAAGAATGGTCAAAATGTGCGCAAGCCCGCGCGGCAAGGCTTTATTCGCCACGCCCACAATCACAGCGGCAATCAGCGGTAATAATGGGATCGCCAAGTAAATTTGTTGCATTGAAATCATGTGCATGATGTCTACTTAACCTTTTAGACTATCGAGGTCATCGACGTTAATCGTTCTTAAGTTTCTAAACAGCACCACGAGAATCGCCAAGCCAATCGCAGACTCAGCAGCAGCGACTGTCAGAATGAAAAACACAAAGACTTGCCCAGCGATGTCGTTCAAATAGTGAGAGAAGGCAATGAAATTCAAATTCACCGCAAGCAGCATCAACTCGATGGCCATCAATAAAATAATGACGTTCTTACGATTCAGGAAAATCCCCACCACACTAATCGCAAATAACAGGGAACCTAAAATCAAATAATGTGACAAGCTGACCATTATGATTTTGCCTTTTCTGTGTCTGCCACTTCAACTTCAGCTGGCATGCTCACCATACGGATACGATCCGCACGTTTCACTCGCACCTGCTCAGCTGGATTAATAAATTTCGAATCTTTTCGATCACGTAGCGTTAACGCAATCGCCGCCACAATCGCCACCAGCAGCACCACAGCCGCCAATTCAAATGGCATCAAATAATCGGTATAAAGCTGGCGGCCCAATTCAGCGGTATTGCTATAGCCTGCAAGATGAGGAGGAGGCGCGCTCACGCGGGCCAACCCAAAGTGTTTGGTCCCTAAAATCATTACCATCTCGGCGGCCATGAGGACGCCAATGAAGCCTGCCATCGGCAAGTAATCCCAGAACCCTTCACGCAGCTTATCCAAATTAATGTCTAGCATCATCACCACAAACAAGAAGAGCACCATGACCGCGCCCACATAAACCAGCACTAAGGCGATCGCAAGAAATTCTGCTTCTAGCAACAACCAAATACCTGCCGCAGTAAAGAACGCTAACACCAAAAACAAGGCGGCATGCACCGGGTTACGGGCAGTAATCACGCGCAAACCAGCCATCAGTAGAATGATGGCTAAAGCGTAAAAAACGTAATCTTGAAATATCATTCTTAAATTGCCTTATCTAAATTTAGCGTCTGCCGCACGGTCAGAAGCGATTTGCGCTTCATACTTGTCGCCAACAGCCAGCAGCATCTCTTTGGTGTAAAGCAAATCACCACGTTCTTCGCCGTGGTACTCGAAAATACGGGTTTCAACAATGGAATCCACCGGGCAAGACTCTTCACACATGCCGCAGAAAATACATTTGGTCAGATCAATGTCATAACGGGTGGTGCGACGGGTATTGTCTTCACGCTGCTCTGATTCAATGGTGATCGCCATCGCTGGACATACCGCCTCGCAAAGCTTACAGGCGATACAACGCTCTTCGCCATTTTCATATCGACGTAGCGCATGCAATCCTCTAAAGCGTGAGGAAATCGGCGTGCGTTCCTCTGGATATTGCACGGTGATTTTGCGTGCAAAGAAATAACGCCCAGTGATTAGCATGCCTCGCAGCAACTCGATCAGCATTAAACTTAAAATAATTTCTTTAATTTTCTTAAACATTTTTAGCTCTTAGTCGCCCTTAGTGGAACAAATAGCCCCAAGGGGTTTGCATCAAACCACCCACCACCACGATCCACACCAAAGTGATTGGAATAAAAACCTTCCAACCTAGGCGCATGATTTGGTCATAACGGTAACGTGGGAAGGTCGCACGGAACCACAAGAAGAAGAATAGCAAGAAGCCCACTTTAGCGAGCAACCATAAGAAACTATCAGGGATCAATGATGGCACTGGCGACAACCAACCCCCCAAGAACATAATCGCAGCCAACATCGATACCAAGATCATATTCGCGTATTCAGCCAAGAAGAAGACGGCGAAAGTCATGCCTGAATATTCCACATGAAAGCCAGCCACAATTTCCGACTCACCTTCGGCCACATCAAATGGGGCACGGTTGGTTTCGGCCACCGCGCTAATAAAGTAAACCACAAACAGTGGAAATAATGGCAGCCAATACCACTCAAAAACACCGCCCGCTTGTGCCATCACAATCTTGCCTAGGTTGAGGGAATTCGCGCACATCAGCACGCCCACTAAAGCAAACCCCATGGCAATTTCATAAGAAACGATTTGCGCAGCAGAACGCAGTGCGCCTAAGAATGCATACTTAGAGTTAGAAGCCCAGCCAGCAATAATGACGCCATACACCGCAACCGATGTCATCGCCAAAATATAAAGTAAGCCTGCATCAATATTCGCGAGCACCAGATCAGGGTCAAATGGGATCACTGCCCAAGCAGCAAAAGCTGGTGCAATCGCAAGCACAGGCCCAATCAGGAACAAGGTTTTACTAGACTCTGAAGGGATAATAATTTCCTTCATGAGGAGCTTAATGCCGTCCGCTAAAGGTTGTAACAAACCAAAATAACCCACACGGTTAGGACCAATTCGCACTTGCATGTAGCCAATCACCTTACGTTCAGCGAGCGTGAGATAAGCCACGGCGCCCATCAACGGCAACACAATCGCAACGATTTTAACAATTGTCCAGACCGTGATCGAAACGGCAGGCCAATATGCGCCGAAGGTGGAAGCGCCCAGGGTTAATATAGATTGAATGACTGCAGTCATGCTTTTTGCACCTCAATCTCACCCATGAGCTCACCTAATGAGGCGGTGATGTCATAGCCAGTTGGCACGCGCACGGTGCCTTTGGCGAGTCCTGCATCTAATTTCACTTTAAGTTGCGCAGAACCGATGCCTTGTTTCACGATCACCAAGTCACCCTCTTGCACGCCTAATTGAGCCATCAATTTGGCATTCATGCCAGCCACTGGATCACTCACTAATTTTGTTTTTTGGAGCGGGCTTGAGCGACGCACCACTGAATCCATGAGGTATTGCGGCACTTCACCTAAGCGCTGAAGCACATTAGACTTTTCTTGCACCTTCACATCAAACAAAATACGCAGGTTGTTATTTAAACGATTCCAGACCATAGTCGATGGCTTTTCACCGCCAAAGATTTCCGTTTTGATCTGTTCACTGCTTTCATGATTAAAGCCTTCCAGCGCTAAGGTATTGGCTAATACACGTAGCACCTTCCAAGCAGGCCGGCTTTCACCAAGAGGCTTCACTGCCGCCGTGAAGCTTTGCACACGGCCTTCCATGCTCATGCGGGTCCCGGACGTCTCAGTAAATGGCGCAATCGGAAGCAACACATCTGCATGTTCAAGCGAAGCCGATTTAAATGAGGTGAGGGCAATCACACACTCCGCTTGTTCCATCGCGTGGGAAGCGACCGCTGGGTTCGCACAATCAAATTCGGGCTCTACGTTTAAGAGTACATAAGTCTTTCTTGGCTGCTCAAGCATGGTTCTCGCATTTAACCCCCCTTGACCTGGAATCACGCGCACCATATCTAAACCAACGCGATCCGAAGACTCAAACAGGACGCCAAAGGTTGCGCCGCATAGCGATGAAACCGCCTCCGCTAGCGTATAAATCTCTGCATAACGTGGGTGATATTGCGCGATATTACCTAAGAATAATGCGCTCTTCGGATTCACTAAATCATATTCTTTCCCATGCCCTGCCAAGCTTTCAGCAATGGCTTGAGTATTCTCACGCACCACCACACCCTCTAACAAATCGTTAATCGATTTAGGCAAACACAGTGAAAGTCGTTGCAGACCAGACATCGCTTTTAAGATCTGAGCTAGCACGTTCACAATGTCGTTCGGTGAACATATTGCCTTATGACTCACTTTGATGAGCTGATCATCATCCATGGGATTAACCAGGGATAACTCCGCACCATTCGCCACTGCCTGACGCACACGCTGCGTCAGTAAAGGGTGCTCATTACGTAAATTACTGCCCACCACCAAGATACGATCCATGTGCTGAACATCATGAATATTGCAACCCATCCAAGGGGTGCCGTGGAAGCGACCATCTAATCTGAAGTCACTACGACGTAAACGGTGATCGATGTTGCCACAGGCAAGCGCTCTTGCCATTTTCTTCGCCAGGTAACCTTCTTCCATGGTGGCATTTGGAGACACCAAGAAACCAAGGCCAGCTGGATCTTCTTCTACGGTCTCTTTGATCTGGCGCGCTGCAAATTCTAATGCCGTTTTCCAATCAACCTCATGCCATTCCCCATGATGTTTAATCATGGGCTTGGTTAAGCGTTCTGGACTATTAAGTCCATCGTAAGAATAGCGATCACGGTCAGATAACCAACACTCGTTAATGCTTTCTTTCTCACGCGGCACAACGCGCATCACGCGATCGTTTTTAACGTGCACTTCAATATGTGAACCTAAGCCATCGTGCGCTGCAATCGTTGGACGACGGGTGAGTTCCCAGCTACGTGCTGAGTAACGGAATGGTTTGCTGGTGAGCGCGCCTACTGGGCACAAATCAATAATGTTGCCTGACAATTCTGAGTCGACACTCTTGTCGACATACGCGGTAATTTCAGCATGTTCGCCGCGACCAACGAGGCCCAGCTCTTGCATGCCGCCCACTTCCTTTAAGAAGCGGACACAGCGAGTACATTGAATACAACGGGTCATGTCGGTACTGACGAGCGGGCCAATATTCTTATTAAATACGACGCGCTTTTCTTCGGTGTAACGTGACCCACTGCCGCCATAGGCCACCGCAATGTCTTGCAACTCACACTCCCCCCCTTGGTCGCAAATCGGACAATCGAGCGGGTGATTAATGAGCAGGAATTCCATGACACTCTTCTGGGCTTCGATCGCAGATTTAGAGCGCGTAAAAATCTTCATCCCATCAGCCACTGGAGTGGCACAGGCAGGCAATGGTTTGTTGAACTTCTCCACCTGGACCAAACACATCCGGCAGTTTGCTGCGACCGACAATTTCTTGTGATAGCAGAAACGGGGAATTTCTACCCCGAGCTGGTCGGCAGCGTCAATAATCGTCGTGCCATCTTCGACTTCGACTTGTTTGCCGTCTATTTCAATGTTTAACATATTATTTGCCTGTCACCATGGATTTACCATGCTGAATGTAATATTCGAATTCTGGTCTAAAGTGTTTGATAAAACTTAATACCGGGGTCGCAGCGGCATCGCCCAAGGCGCAAATCGTGCGCCCTGAAATATTAGCGCTCAGGTCAGTGAGTAAATCTAAATCTTCCATCTTGCCTTGGCCATCCACGATGCGTTTGATAATCCGATACACCCAGCCCGTCCCTTCACGACAAGGCGTGCATTGACCACAAGACTCTTCATAGAAGAAATAAGATAAACGTTTCAGGGTTTTGACCATGCAGGTGGTTTCATCCATGACGATCATGGAACCGGCGCCTAGACTTGAGCCGGCCTTAGAGAGGCCATCATAATCCATGGTCGCACCCAGGATGGCAGATGCTGGCATCACTGCGGTCGATGGCCCACCAGGAATGACCGCCTTCAGCGTACGACCCTTCCAAATGCCTCCGGCCATCTCAAGAAGTTCAGTAAATGGAATGCCCATGTTCACTTCATAATTACCAGGCTTTTCCACATGTCCAGAAACCGAAAATAGTTTTGGACCGCCTGAATTAGCCACCCCTAAGTCTTGGAAGGCTTGGCCGCCGTGCTGCAAAATCCATGGGATCGATGCATAAGACTCGGTGTTATTCACATTGGTGGGCTTGCCAAAGACGCCATAACTGGCTGGGAATGGCGGCTTAAAGCGTGGCTGGCCTTTTTTACCCTCAATTGATTCAATGAGTGCAGTTTCTTCGCCGCAAATATAAGCGCCATAGCCATGCACTGCATAGAGGTCAAAACTAAAGTTGGTGCCAAATAAATGCTCGCCCAAATACCCGGCTTGTCGTGCTTCAGCCAAGGCAGCTTCAAAGATTTCGTAGTCTTCCCAAATCTCGCCATGGATATAGTTGTAACCAACACGCGCCCCCAAGGTATAGGCTGCAATCGCCATCCCCTCGATCAATTGGTGTGGGTTATAACGGATGATATCGCGGTCTTTAAATGTGCCGGGCTCGCCTTCGTCAGTATTACAAACGAGGTACTTGGTACCATCGTAATACCGTGGCATAAAACTCCACTTCAACCCTGTTGGGAATCCGGCGCCGCCACGTCCACGCAAACCAGAGACTTTGACTTCAGTAATGATGTCGGTCGCCTTCACTTTTCCAGTGACAATGCGCTTTAATTGGGCATAACCACCTAGCGCCTCATAGTTTTTAAGGCTACCGGGGTTCGCATCCTGTGAGGCACTAAGGGTACGTAAAGTCACCAAGGTTTGTTTGCTGAGATCTGTGGTTATTGGGGTTTTATGCAAAGACATTACTTAAGCTCCCCAAGAATCTCATCGACCTTAGCGACCGTGAGGAACTCATGCATCTGCGTATTATTAATATGCATCAAGGGCGCGCCGCCACAGCAGCCCATGCACTCACCTTCTTTAAGACAGAACTTTCCGTCCGGGGTGACTTCATTAAAGCCAACCCCAAGTTTGCTTTGCAAATGATCCACAATCGTGTCCGCGTCGCGCAACATGCAGGAGATGTTGGTACAGATCGTAATCTTGTACTCACCCACAGGCTTTAAGTCGTACATGTTGTAAAAGGTCGCCACCTCTAAGGCTGCAATGGCGGGGATGCCAAGATAATCCGCGACAAAAGCGATCGTCTCTTGAGAGAGCCAACCTTTTTCAGTCTGCGCAATACGCAGGGCAGACATCACTGCACCCTGGCGGTTTTCTTTCGGATACTTGGTTAATTCGTATTCGATTTTATCGAGAGACGCTTGAGACAACATTATCGATCGATCTCCCCAAACACAATATCTTGCGTCCCAATGATCGCCACCAAGTCAGCAATCATGTGACCCTTCGTCATTTCATCTAAGGCTGCCAAATGCGGAAAGCCTGGCGCGCGGATCTTTAAGCGAAATGGCTTATTTGCCCCGTCAGAGACCATATAAATTCCAAACTCACCCTTAGGATGTTCTACGGCCGCATAGGCCTCGCCTGCCGGCACGTGGAACCCTTCAGTAAAGAGTTTGAAATGATGAATTAAATCTTCCATGTTGGTCTTCATCCCCTCACGGTCTGGGGGAGCAACCTTGTTGTCGCTACTAATCACAGGGCCAGGGTTCTGGCGCAACCATTCAATACACTGCTTAATGATGCGATTGGACTGTCTGAATTCTTCAATGCGGACCAAGTAACGGTCATAACAATCGCCATTCACGCCCACTGGAATATCAAAATCTAACTTGTCGTAGACTTCGTAAGGTTGTTTTTTACGCAAGTCCCAAGCGATGCCTGAGCCACGAATCATTGGCCCGGTCATGCCAAGGGCTAATGCTCGCTCTGGCGTGACCACACCGATCCCTACGGTACGCTGCTTCCAAATCCGGTTATTAGTGAGCAAGGTTTCATACTCATCTACAAGCCCTGGGAATCGATTGGCAAAGTCTTCAATAAAGTCTAAAACTGAACCCTGGCGCGTCTCGTTTAACTTGGCAATCTCTTTTTGACTGCGGAATTTTGAGTCCAAATGTTGTGGCATACGATCTGGCAAGTCACGATAGACTCCGCCTGGACGGTAATAGGCCGCATGCATCCGGGCGCCAGAAACCGCCTCATAGATATCAAACAAGTCTTCACGCTCACGAAATGCGTACAAGAACACACTCATCGCCCCGACATCGAGCGCGTGGGCGCCTAGCCATAAGAGGTGATTTAAGATGCGGGTGATTTCGTCAAACATGACCCGGATGTATTGCGCGCGAATAGGCACGTCCACACCCATCATCTTTTCAATCGCCATGACATAGGCATGCTCGTTAGACATCATAGACACATAATCTAGACGATCCATATACGGCACGGACTGCAAGTAGGTGCGATTCTCGGCTAACTTTTCAGTGCCCCGATGAAGCAAACCAATATGGGGGTCTGCACGCTGAATCACCTCACCGTCAAGTTCCAACACCAGACGCAATACACCGTGGGCTGCAGGGTGCTGCGGCCCAAAGTTCATGGTGTAATTTCTAATCTCAGCCATTGTGGAAGCCCTCATCACGAATGACACGTGGTACGTTATTGCGCAATTCAATAGAAACCGGCTGATACACTACACGCTGCTGTTCTGGATCGTAACGCATCTCTACGTTACCAATCATTGGGAAGTCTTTTCTGAACGGATGACCCACAAAACCATAGTCAGTCAGTATTCGACGCAAGTCAGGATGCCCGTCATACATCATGCCATAGAGGT
The DNA here is from genome assembly GCA_903953055.1 of uncultured Methylophilaceae bacterium. Classification (GTDB taxonomy): domain Bacteria; phylum Pseudomonadota; class Gammaproteobacteria; order Burkholderiales; family Methylophilaceae; genus Methylopumilus_A. The sequence continues at coordinate 3,370 of CAJBIA010000098.1, read as the reverse complement.
CAAAGGACTCCCGCTCAAACCAATTCGCGGCAGGGTATAAATCAACTAGTGTTGGCAATACCGGGAAGTCGTTATCGGCTGCAAACACTTTTAAGCGAATCCGGTGATTCATCGTCACTGACAGAAAGTGGTAAACGGTCGCAAAACGCAAACCTTCCCATGCCCCGTCGGCATAACCTTGATAGTCCACGCCGCATAAATCAATCAGCTGTTCAAACTTCAAGGTCTTGTGGTCACGCAATTTCTTGACCAGCTTGAGCATATCTTTTGCGTCGCACTCAATGGTTAACTCGTTTAAAGCCAATGTCAGCTTGGTCACTTGATCAGCAAGCACGGATTGTATGTTTTGGGTAAGCGTTTCTAATCGCGTCGTCATGTTGTCTGCCTTAGCGAGCGATCGTATTGGTGCGTTTGATCTTGTTTTGCAATTGAATGATGCCGTAGAGTAGTGCTTCAGCTGTCGGAGGACATCCTGGGACATACACATCTACAGGAACGATACGATCACAGCCACGCACCACCGCATAAGAATAGTGATAGTAGCCACCGCCATTCGCACATGAACCCATGGAGATCACCCAGCGTGGCTCTGCCATTTGATCGTAAACTTTACGTAACGCTGGCGCCATTTTATTGACTAAGGTACCGGCCACGATCATCACATCCGACTGACGTGGACTTGGACGAAATACAATCCCAAAGCGGTCGAGATCGTAACGGGCAGCGCCCGCATGCATCATTTCTACAGCACAACATGCCAAGCCAAAGGTCATCGGCCATAAAGAACCTGTTCTGGTGTAATTGATGACCGTGTCGAGGGTCGTTGTAACAAACCCTTTTTCTAACATCCCTTCGATGCTCATCTCATCACTTTCATCAATCGCACACCATTACCTATTCCCATTCCAGCGCACCCTTCATCCATTCATAGATGAAACCGACCACCAAAATACCAAGAAATACCATCATGGCCAAGAACCCAAACAAACCAATTTCTTTTAAAACAACTGCCCAAGGAAATAGGAATGCGATTTCCAAGTCGAACAGGATGAACAAAATGGCCACGAGATAGTAACGAACGTCAAATTTCATTCGCGCATCTTCAAATGCTTCGAAGCCACATTCATACGGGGAATTTTTTGCTGCATCAGGACGGTTTGGAGCGACGATTTTGCCGAGGACAATGGGTCCAACACCTACGGCTAAGCCAACTAAGATAAACAAAAGAATCGGAAAATAATTTTCCAGCACGTCAAACTCCAGTTTTTAGAGCGATTATTGATTGCGACACGCAATCACTGAGTAAATATCCTAAATCGCCAGCAATTGTAACCCATGCGTCCTAGCCGTGGCAAAGACAAAACAAGCAAATTTGCAGGATTTAAGCAAAAAAATTAAATCTAACTCCTTGACCATCGCGATTTAAAAATCGTTCAATCAACAGGCAATAAAAAAAGAGCCGAAGCTCTTTTTTAAGAACACTACTCTTCTATTTTTTCTTTTTGGCTTTGACTTTAGCTTGAGGTTTTGCTTTGACAACTCCCTGCTTTTTAATTTTTGCCGGAATCTGCGCTTTATTTTTGATTTTTTCCGGGCCAACTGATTTTGCAGAAGCTCTAGACTTCTTGTGAGCTTGTTGCATGACAACACTAGGTTTTTCAATCACAGGCTTTCTGGAATCTATTGTGTTAATAGATTTACTTGTCTCAGTAAACGCGAGTAACGGCTTACCTTTAGCCCCAAGATAAAGCGTTTGATTATCAATAAAATAGCCATCGACTGCGAGAAGTATGCTTTCAATCAGCACCTCTTGATCACGAGAGTCATGACAAGGCTGATGGGAAGAGATCAAACCACGCAAGAGAAATTTACCAGCGCTATTCGCCTCATACCTGCCGTTAATTGAATTGCAAGCCAAGAAGGCTTTGAATTTGGAGTCCTTAGAAAAAACAATGACCGAATCCTCTGATTTAAAATGAACATCATTCACCCCCCTGATTCCAGCAATCTTCCAAGCGTGCGCAGTTAAATTGGGTAAAGAAGTATTGTTAATGACCTTATTGTCTAAACGCTGAGGATCAACAGTCGATGGAGAAACCTCTTCATTCGAAGCAGCTAAACTCTCTGGTCCTGGCATGGAAATCTCCATGGAGACTTCTGGCTGCACTTCCACTTCAAGCGGTTGGGTTGAAGGAGTCTCAATATTAGAAAGCTGGGCAACCACCACCTCCGCAGGAACATCTGCATGCTGAACTGCTGACTGCTCTATCTTGACCTCTTCGGGCTTAATTTCAACAGGCTTGACTTCCTCTGACTTAACAAGCTCAGGCTGAGCCTCTTTAGTCGTTGGCTTGGTCGACGGACTTGGGTCTTTCATATCATTAACCGCTTTACCAGCAGCGCCAATGGCGCCAGCGGCCACCACCACACAGCCAGATAAATTCAGTAAAATCAGAATAATAGAAATTATGCTTAAACATCTCATGATCGCTACAATCAATATAGATTTAAAGCGTGTATCATCTTTTATCGAAAAATTTAAGTCAACAAAACTTTTTATCATTGAAAATCGCGATCAGCCCATGAAACCCAAAGAAATACTCAGCCTCATTCTGATATTAGTTGCCGGCTCCAACCTGGCGTGGGCCGGAGACCTCCCCGACATTAAACTCACGCCAGGAACCATTGACAGCAATATCAGCCAAGACAACATTCAAAGGACCCTCTGCGTAAAAGGCTACACAAAAACAGTAAGGCCGCCCGCTTATTACACGAATGCGCTTAAGAAAAAACAAATGGCTGCTTATGGATATAGCGATGTCGATCCACGCCACTATGAGGAAGATCATCTAATCCCTTTAAGCATCGGTGGCAACCCAAGTGACCCATTAAATCTTTGGCCACAACCCCGCATTAGCGAATGGAATGCTGAAAAGAAAGATATCCTAGAATTTAAACTCTATAAGCTAGTATGTGACGGAACGGTTTCTTTAGATGAGGCAAGGCGAGAAATTTCCAGCAACTGGATCGAAACCTACAAGCGCTTTGTGAAATAGAAATGGTACGCAGATTATCCAAACAAGAACAAATGGACAATAAAAAAGCCCGCTAAAGCAGGCTTTTTTAATTTGATTTGGTGCGGCTGGAGAGACTCGAACTCTCACGACTTTCGTCACCACCCCCTCAAGATGGCGTGTCTACCAATTCCACCACAGCCGCAAATGCTTAATTACTGAGGAACTTCCTTGCTAGCAGGTGCAGGAGCCGCAGGCGCTGCTGCAGGTTTTTGTGCAGCTTGTTCTGTCGCGATCGCTTTTACAACACTTACGCGATCAGCGCGATGGCCACTCATGTATGCCAAGGTTAAGCT
>CAJBIA010000097.1 GCA_903953055.1 uncultured Methylophilaceae bacterium | reverse complement strand
GGAGAGTCATGGCGCGCCTCGGAGTCCATGGCTTCGATCCGCTCTACTATCCCGACGCCGCCGGGCGCGTGCGCTACCTGATGGACGACTGCTCTTACTGTCATCGCATGCGCGACCTCGGGTTCAAGATCTACATCCACCCGGCGGTCTTCGTGGAGCACGAAAAGAATCTCAATCTTCCGGCTTCGGAGCGCCTAAGGCCCGTGGCCGAATCACCCGCTGGGAACTTCACTCAGCAGAAAGGAGCACCAGCATATGGCGATAGTACAGACGGCAGTGGTGAACAAGACCAACTATAAGAGTTGGAGTATCACCGCTCTCGACGCCGACACCACTCTCACGTTCAACCATGGGTTCGCAAGTCCCCTGGGAGTGGCCTTCGAGCCGGACTTGGTGTGCATCCGCTCAACCTTGAGCCAGGGCACCACCAACACGTCGACCTGGGGCGTAACCGTCACCTCGACCCAGATCACCGTCACCAAGCAGAACGCCTCCGGAAGCGGCGGGACCAGCCCCGGCGTGACCGTCGTGGCCAAGCTTGTGGCGTGGAAACCTCACAGCGTAGCGGAGTAGCGGTCTCGCTCGGCGATCTGTGAGAGGCAGGCAACGGTATTGAGAGCAGCGAATTGAAGGAGGTCATCTCACGATGGCGACTGTACTGAAAGTAACGCGGCTCAGCAATCCGCGAAGAGGAGCGGGGCCCAGGCGCGCGGTGCGCCGGAGGAAGATGACCCCGTTGCAGAAGTTGTATTTCGGCTCCGGACGGCAGCGCGCGCACGCTCTGCGCCGCACCAAGCGCAAGCTGCCTTCCGGAGCCTTCCGCGCCCGGCGAGTCTCCATCAAGGTGAATCGCAGAAGGGCGCGGCGGAGCTTTAACCCGGCGCTCGTCGCAACGCTCGGCGCCATGAATCCCAAAAGAAGGAGAACCAACGTGGCTCGAACTCGCAAACGCAGAAAGACCAACGCTCGGCGGGTTTACCGACGTCGTCGAACCAGCCGGGCCATGAATCCTTACCGCCGCCGCAAGCGGAACGCTACCCGCATCGTCGTGGTGGCCCCCCGTAGGCGGAGGCGCAACGCCCGTCGCGTGCATAGTCGGCGCCGGGTCCACAACCGCCGACGCCGTAGCCTGAACCCGTTTCCGACCCTTGGCGGCGGGCGCATCATGTCCTCGGCCGGCCTGCAGATGATCGGCGGAGGCCTCATCGGCGTGGCCGCGGCGAAGTTCATCCCGACCCTGCTGCCCAGCTCCATCTCGGGAGCCCTCGGCGGAGGGACCCTGATGCGCGTGGTCATCACCGGCGCATCGGCGGTGGCCGCTGGCTATCTGGCGGGCAAGGTCAACTCCCGGTTCGGCGAGGGCGTGCTGTTCGGCGGCCTCATGCAGACCGGCTCGGTGGCTCTGAACGCCTTCCTGCCCGGCTTCAACATCGCCGGCGTTCCTCTGGGTCTCTCCGGCATGGGTGAACTGATGCCCGGCTCCTACGTCGTGCCGCAGAACCCCATCCGCGCCGCCATTCCGCCTCCTGCTCCGGCCAATCCCCGGATGACCGTGAACGGTCTGGCGCGCGCTTACGGAGCCGCGTTCTAGGCTCCTGAACGGTCCCTGTCGGGCGGGGGGTGCGCTCACCCCCGCCCGCAACCGCAACGTATCTGGCAGCGCGCTTAGCCGCGCATTGGGAGATCCAGTAACATGCCGACCCTCCAGCAACAGACGATCATCGACGCCTTCAACAGCGAGGTGTACGTCAACAACCGTATGGACGTGCAGCACACGCCCCTGTACGACACCGTCACCATCGTGGCGGGCGTCGCCAACGGCCTCTCCGTCCTGACCTCGGCCTTCTTTACCAACGTCGGTCCCGCCTCGGCCAAGACGCTGGCGGCCACCAACCTGTCGCAGTCCCAGAAACTCCCGGCGCCGGAAGCGTTCTCGATCTTCGCGTACCGCTTCCGCTACAGCGAGAACATCTCGCTGCTGGACATCTGGAACCTGATCAACGGATTCTGCCTCGAGTTCTTCCTGGGCCAGAAGTGCTATCAGCGCGGCCCGATCTGGTACTACAACGCGGGCGGCGGCATCTACGCCGAGTTCACCAACGACACCACGTCGGTGCTCGGCAACGGCATGCCCGGACGGTCGGACATGCACAAGCTGGCCATCCCGGTCGTGATCGAGAACCAGATGACGTTCTACGCCCAGCTCAACGGCAACGCCTACACGGCCAACGCTGCCGGAACCGGGCTCACGCTCCAGCTGCTTCTCGATGGCCTGTACGCCCGCGGCGTCCAGTAGGGCGCTCTGGGAACGGTGGTGTTTCCAGTGGAAACACCTTGGACCCCAGAGGCAGCGGATGGCGCTGGCTCGAAACCGTACGCATGGGCGAAATGGTCCTGCTCCTTTGGGGCCGACGAGCCTAGCGGTTAGCGGCTAGGGCGGCGACAGAGGCTGAGTCTGGGGAGACAACAACATGGCGGCGGGTCTGGCTGAGAGGCTGGGCCCGCACGCTCAAAGGAGATAGAAGATGGGCGCCCAAGCCTTTGCACCGCGATACAACCCGTTTGCTCCACCGGCCGCCAATGGCCTCAACCCCGCGAGTCCAGCGGATTATGTAGACGTCGATTTCACTTACCCCTACGACGTCGTTCTCACTGCGCTCCAAGAGTTGCTGAACCAGGCGGTGAGCACCACCAACGACGCCGACTTCGCCATTCGCGGCATCGTCATCGCCTTCTCGACCGGCAGCTTCAACATCCGGGTCAGCGACAGCCAGGGCTATTACCTGAGCAACGGGTACATTGCCTCGGCCAACCTGCAAGCGGATGCAGCAAGTCCCAATGTGGTGTTCCCCGAGATCCTGATCCCGGCGGGAGGAAGGATCGGCATCGACATCCAGGACACCTCCGGCGGGCAGTCGAACGTGATCCAGATCCTGTTCCGCGGCGTGAAGCGCTACAGGCTGGCCGCTCTGCCTCCGGGCATGGTCTGAGGAGGAGAGCGAAATGCCGAGATACATTGAGGAGCCTTACCGGACTCCGCCCGGGCCGCTCGACGCGCCGTTCATCTACGTGTACGACGCGGCGAGTCTGACCGATGGGCTGACCTACAACAATGTCGCGCTCCCCATCCAAGGAGACAGCGACTTCGTGCTCCGGGCCATCCGGGGCGTGAACACCGTGGTAGATGCGGCGCCTATTGGAGCGTTCGATTACAAGAACCCCAATGGGACCTATACCTCGGGAGAGTTCGCCCTCTTGGGAGTGGCAGCCATACGCGGGATCTTCTTTCCGCGCAACTGGCCGGTCATTCCGGAGAAGCTGTTCAAGGCCAATACCTCCATCCAGTTCGATCTGACGAATGTGCTCAGGGCCAACACGGCATGCCGCAACGGGACGATCTACTACAGCCAGATCGCTTTCTGCGGCGTCAAGCGGTTCCCCGTGCAGCTGGGGTATACGCGCGGAGACACGGACTACGATTACCGCTCGATGAAGTTTGCCTACAGCGTCCCGCTCACGCTGACCTGGGGATATTGGGACGGGGCGGCGCAGGCCATTCCGCGGCGCGTCCAGGTTCCCATGGAGCAGTACGATTTCGAGCTGCTCCGGATGAAGGTCTGCCTCGCCTCGGGCGCGAAGGGCGCGCT
>CAJBIA010000096.1 GCA_903953055.1 uncultured Methylophilaceae bacterium | reverse complement strand
CGAATCGCTGTGTCACGCAATGTCGCATCTTCTGTTTCAATACTTCCAGTCACCGATTGCCAAAATCCCGGCCTGTCTGCACGCTCGATTAGTAGCACCCTTAAGTCAGCGGTGTGAATAAGGACTAAAACAGAAATAGGGGTTTTAAAATTTGTTGCCGTCATCAATTGGACATTAAAAAGGCGCTTCTAAAAGCGCCTTTTTATCTCACTTATTAAGCGCCGGCCACATTGGGTGTACGCACACGAATATGCAGTTCACGAAGCTGCTTCTCATCCACTTCATTTGGCGCATTCGTCATCAGGCATTGAGCGCGCTGCGTTTTCGGGAACGCAATCACGTCACGAATAGACTCAGCACCCGCCATCAAGGTTACCAAACGGTCTAGGCCGAAGGCCAATCCACCGTGAGGAGGGGCGCCATACTGAAGCGCATCCAGTAAGAAACCAAACTTCTCTTGCGCCTCTTCTTTACTAATCTTTAGCGCATCAAATACTTTTGATTGCACTTCTTGTTTGTGAATACGGACGGAGCCGCCGCCCACTTCCCAACCATTGAGCACCATGTCATACGCTTTTGATAAACATGCGCCTGGGTTAGTCGCCAATAAGTCTTCATGGCCATCTTTTGGCGATGTGAACGGATGGTGCAGTGCAACCCAGCGGTCAGCCTCTTCATCATGTTCAAACATCGGGAAATCCACCACCCATAAAGGAGCCCATGCACGGCCATCCACATGCCCTTTATCGTGACCGACCTTCAAACGAAGGGCACCTAGGGCTTCATTCACGACCTTAGTTTTATCTGCTCCGAAGAAGACGATGTCACCATTCTGTGCCCCCGTGCGCTCAATAATGGCTTGCAAGGCCTTCATATGAATGTTCTTAACGATTGGACTTTGCAGGCCCTCTTCATTGAGTTGAGTCGTGTCATTAATCTTGATATAAGCCAAGCCTTTTGCACCGTAAATCTTGACGAATTCGGTATAGGCATCAATCTCAGATCGGCTAATGGCGGCGCCGTTAGGTACACGCAATGCGGCAACACGACCATTTTCCATATTGGCAGCGCCTGAGAATACTTTGAAATCCACATCTTTCATTACATCAGAAAGCTCTGTAATTTCAAGCGTCACACGCATGTCTGGTTTATCTGAACCATAGCGCGTCATTGCTTCAGAGAATGGCATCCGTGGGAATTTTTCTGGTAAATCGATCTCTTGAACACTTTTAAACATCTTACGAATCATGTCTTCAACGATGTTCATAATGGCTTCTTCACCCAAGAATGAAGTCTCAATGTCCACTTGAGTAAATTCTGGCTGACGGTCAGCACGCAAATCTTCATCACGGAAACACTTCGTGATTTGGAAATAACGGTCGAACCCTGACACCATTAAGAGTTGTTTAAATAACTGTGGAGACTGCGGCAAGGCAAAAAACATCCCATGATGCACACGACTTGGCACCAAGTAATCACGCGCGCCTTCTGGTGTGCTTCGGGTTAACATCGGCGTTTCAACCTCGATAAAACCATTGCTATCCAAATGATCACGTAAGGTTTTAGCCACACGGTAACGGAGCATCATGTTTTTTTGCATCGCTGGGCGCCGTAAGTCGATATAACGGTGCTCAAGACGTACCGTTTCTGTCAGCGTTTCATCATCTAGCATAAAGGGCGGCGTGAGTGATGGATTGAGAATCTCAATCTCACTCGCCAACATTTCAACTTCACCCGTTGGAATGTTCTTGTTCACTGTCCCCTCTGGTCTTGGACGGACTTTACAGATCACTTTTAATACGTATTCACTTCGAACGGACTCTGCAATCGCAAAAGCTGCAGGGGTGTCTGGATCAATGACGATTTGTGCCATGCCTTCACGGTCACGCAAGTCGATAAAAATCACACCGCCGTGGTCACGGCGACGATGCGCCCAACCACATAGCGTTACTGTTTGGCCAATGAGTTCGCGGTTAACATGTCCGCAGTAATGAGTACGCATATTGAAAAGTTCTTATTAGAAAATTTAAAGTTAAAAATTAATTAGGCGTCAGAAGTTTCATCGACGCCTGGATCGTGAGCCAACACGTGGGGTGTTGGCGGTGCCACCACGCCCATAGAAATAATATATTTCAATGCTTCATCCACGCTCATGTGTAATTCAATCACATCACTTTGATGCATCATCAAGAAAAAACCAGAGGTTGGATTTGGGGTTGTTGGGACGTAAACACTGACATAGTCGCCTTTTAGATGATTGGCCACATCGCCGCCTGGATAACCAGTCATGAACGCAATCGTCCAACTTCCTTGACGTGGATATTGCACCAATAATGCTTTACGGAAGGCATTGCCTGAATCTGAAAACAGGGTATCTGAAACTTGCTTCACGCTTGAGTAAATGGATTTCACCACCGGCACGCGGGCAAGCAGGGCTTCCCAAAGAATCAACAAGCGCTTGCCAAAGAAATTAGTGGCAATCACGCCGGTGGTCAAAATAATGAGCAAGGTCAATATTGCCCCAATCCCTGGGATCGTGCGTCCTAACTGTGCTTCTGGACGCCATGCCACGGGCAACAGCAGTAAGCTTTGGTCCATGATGCTGATCAATGTACTCAGCACCCACACGGTAATAAACAGTGGAACCAATACTAATAAACCTGTAATAAAGTTTTTTTTCATATTCTCTTCGTTTAGTGACAAGCACACCCTGTGGCGCAAGCGGAAGGTGCGGGTTCCGACTTAGTTTCTGATGGTGGCTTTGGTGCGCCTCCTTTAAAATCAGTCGCATACCAACCCGTGCCATTGAGTTGAAAGGCTGGGGCAGAAACCTGTTTAGCGAACGTGTCTTTAGTGCATTCCGGGCAGACGGTAAGGCTAGGTTCGCTTACCTTGCGCATCACTTCTTTTTTAAAGCCACAACTTGTACATTGATAATCGTAAATAGGCATATCACGCTCCTACTTGAAAAAAGAGGATTATACCCGAACAGACGGGCTTATACATGCCCATTAATCCTCGTGCCAAGGTGCCACTTTTAGAAGTAACAACATGCCAGGAATTGCCAAGAAAAAACAGAGGATAAAGAAATGCATCCAGCCAAAATATTCCACCAAATAGCCAGTCGCCGCATTCGCAAAAGTGCGAGGCACGGCAGCCAAACTCGTAAATAAAGCAAATTGCGTGGCGGTATAGAGCGGGTTGGTGGTTTGAGCGATATAAGCCACGAATGCCGCCGTGCCAAGCCCAACGCCAATCGCCTCTAGGCCAATTACGAGAGCCAGCCAGGCCAAACTATGGCCGACCACTGCCAACCAAGCAAAGCCGAGAATCGCAATCATCTGAACGGCGCCGAATAACCATAAGGCGCGATTGATTCCCAGTCGCACCATCCATACTCCACCGAGCATACCCCCAATAACACTTGGCCAAAGCCCTGCATTTTTAGCGACCAAGCCGATTTCCGTTTTACTAAACCCCATCTCAAGATAAAAGGGCGTCGCGAGGGCTGTTGCCATGCTGTCGCCCAATTTATACAAAAAGATAAAGAGCAATACAGTTAAGGCGCTTTTTAGTCCATTACGTTTAATAAATTCTTGAAAGGGCTCAACTACGGCGGCACGGAGTGTTTTTGGTGCGCTATTTTTAAGTAACGGCTCACTAATGCATAGCGTCATGATTAAACCAGGCAGCATGAACAGGGCGGTGATCCCAAACACACTAGACCAAGCCAGATGATCCGCGAGGATCAACGACAAAGAGCCTGGCACCAAACTTGCAATTTTGTAGGCGTTCACATGCACAGCATTCCCTAATCCCAATTCAGCATCTGGTAATAGCTCACGCCGGTAGGCATCGAGCACCACATCCTGGCTAGCACTTAAGAATGCCACCAACACACAACAATAGGCGATTGCGGCAATATCTAATTGCGGATGAAATAAACCAAAGAGTGGCAAGGTCGCCAATAATCCTATTTGGGTCATGATCAACCAGCCGCGCCTGCGTCCTAATGGCGGGGAGAAACGATCAAACAAGGGCGCCCAAATAAATTTCCAAGTAAATGGCAGCCCAATCAAAGCAAACAAACCGATTTCTTTTAAGGAGACGCCTTCGCTTTTAAGCCACGCAGGCAAAAGACTTATCAAAATATAGAGGGGGAGGCCTGAGCTAAATCCTGTAAAGATGCAAATCAGCATGCGCCGATTGAGCAGTCCCTTTAAAAAGTGGTCTTTATTTTTCATAGCCTCAACATTACCCGAAAACTACTGACTCATGCCACAATATCAGCATGTTAGAACTGAGTTTAATTAGTGCATTTTTAGTGGGCTTACTTGGGGGTGTCCATTGTGTCGGCATGTGCGGTGGCATTGTTAGCGCTGTCAGTGTGCACTTACCTCAACACAAATCGAATCTCAGCTTTTTGCTCGCCTATAACGCAGGAAGAATATTAAGCTATGGTCTCGCCGGTGCATTAGCAGGCTTAGTAGGCGCCTCTAGCTTTTTTTTGAAGCACATTCTACCGGTGCAAGAGGTGCTATACGCAATGAGTAGCCTCATCTTAATTGCGCTCGGCTTATACTTGGCTGGCCTCTGGCATGGCGTCACCTACCTAGAAAATAGTGGACGACTACTCTGGAAAATCTTACAGCCTTATTCAAAACGCTATATTCCCGTCCAGAAAATATCTCAGGCTTTTATGTTGGGGACTTTATGGGGATGGCTACCGTGCGGGATGGTGTATAGCATCCTCATTGGCGCCGTTGCTAGTGGGAGTGCCTTACGCGGCGGGCTATTAATGATTGCATTTG
>CAJBIA010000095.1 GCA_903953055.1 uncultured Methylophilaceae bacterium | reverse complement strand
CCCATATACCATTGCAAGGAGTTGATGGCAGATTTACGAGAAGAGCCGGTTCCAACGACATCGCCAACATAAGCCAGTGGTAAGCCGTGTTTGGCTTTAAGGGATTCAATTAACCCTAGCGCCTCTGGCATCTTATTCACTAGCATGGCTTTGGCATGTTGTGGGATATCAGGACGTGACCAGGCTTCTTGAGCAGGAGAGAGATCATCGGTATTGGTTTCACCGGCCACTTTAAAGACGGTGACACGGATTTCATCCGCCAATGGAGGCCGGGCGGTAAACCATTCCCCTGCCGCCCAGGATGCAATCAGCTTCTTGGCATGGGGATTCCCAGCATTCATCTTCGCCGCTACATCGTGGTAGGCATCAAACATGAGGATCGTGTGCGAGAGAATACCCCCCGCTTCTGCGGCAAGCAGAGCATCATGACTATCAAGCAGCGCCACGAGCGCTTGGACGTTATACCCGCCCAGCATGGTACCGAGTAACTTAACCGCATGGTGGGGCGTGACCAGCGCTGAAGTGGCGACGCCCTTGGCAATATCGGCTAGGAAGGCAGCCTTCACATAAGCGGCTTGGTCGACCCCAGCAGGAATACGATTCTCGAGGAGATTAATCAGCTCAGGCGCATCAGCAGCATCCGCAGGCGTGACTTTAAGCAGGTCAACCAGCGCAGCCACCTGCGCTGCATTGAGTGGCAAGGGCGGTAAACCAACTAAGGCGCGTTCTGATACGTGGGTGTGGTAGGTAGAAAGCATATGAATTCCAAGAATTTTAACAATTGATCAATTAACCGCAATTATACAGACGGCTGACATGGCTTCCAACGACGTGACTCATTCGCCGAAATTCTAACCAATCAAGATAGATGCAATGAATATGCCAGAAATAGCTATCAGAAGATTTAATAATGACTAATACAGGGACTTAGTGAAAGATGAACCACAACTTCTGTTTTCTGCTGACTTTTCCATCGCATCGAACACTTTTTGTTCGTACCCTTTACCATGCTTAGACTCAAGAAAGACGCGCACTTCATGCACCGTAACAATGCCATCATGATCGGTGTCCATTGCCGCAATACTTTCTGCCACGCTCAGAAATGGCGCCAATGAATATTGCACGTCATCTGCAGCCAATGCGGGACGAATAAGCAACAACATGCACCAAAATAAAACACAACGCGTGACCACATTGAACTCCATCAATTAAAGATTACGCCTATTATGAAAAAATGCTAACAAATTAAAAATAGCATAATGATTTAGTCATGAAAAATTAGATTTAGTTTACTAAAATAACATAAAAATCATTAACTCAATTCTAGAGTAGGCTTGATGTAGGGTAAAATTAAACTTTAGCAATTAGCATCAAACAAAAAGGTTGTTTTATGGAACTCAATCCACTTAATGCCCTATCTCCTTTAGATGGACGCTACCAATCAAAAGTTGATCCACTTCGTGCTTACTTTAGTGAGTATGCGCTTATTAAAAACCGCGCTTTGGTTGAAGTTGCATGGTTAAAAGCGCTAGCAAACCTTCCTCAGATCGAAGAAGTGAACGCTTTTAGTCAAGAGACCATTAAAGAGCTTAATGATGCAATTACTCATTTCGGCGAAACTGAAGCCTCACAGGTCAAGGCAATTGAAGCACGTACTAATCATGACGTGAAAGCCCTTGAATATTGGCTTAAAGATAAATTCGAAAGCAATTCAGAGATTAAGAAAGCTAGCGAATTCATTCACTTTGCCTGCACCAGTGAAGACATAAACAATCTATCTCACGCTTTAATGCTCAAGGGCGCAAGAGACACTGTTATTTTACCCATGCTAGCGAATCTAATTACACGCATGACGGAGCTATCCCATCAATTAGCGAATCAACCAATGCTCTCCCGCACTCATGGTCAAACAGCATCCCCTACAACAATGGGGAAAGAGCTTGCTAATGTGGTTTACCGCTTAAAACGTCAAGAAAAACAATTAATCAATAATGAAATCCTAGGCAAGATTAATGGTGCCGTGGGTAATTTTAACGCCCACTTATCTGCTTACCCGAACATCGATTGGGAAGGCTTTGCGAAGAAATTCGTTGAGAGTCTAGGTTTAACCTACAACCCAATGACCATACAAATTGAGCCACATGATTACATGGCTGAGCTGTATGACAACTTGGCTCGCATCAACACCATTCTGATTGATCTTAACCGTGATATTTGGGGTTATATTTCCGTCGGTTACTTTAAGCAAAAACTTAAACCAGGTGAAGTAGGCTCATCTACCATGCCGCACAAGGTCAATCCGATTGACTTTGAAAATTCAGAAGGCAATCTGGGCTTGGCAAACGCAATATTGCGTCACTTAGCAGAAAAATTACCGATTTCTCGCTGGCAACGTGATCTAACTGACTCTACTGTGCTGCGCAATATGGGCGTAGCATTTGGCTATACATTATTAGGGTACGATTCCTGTCTTCGTGGCTTAAATAAACTTGAAATCAACCCTGGAAAATTATCTGAAGATTTAGATCGAAGCTGGGAAGTGCTTGCTGAACCGATCCAGACGGTCATGCGCCGTTATGGTTATGAAAACCCATACGACACTCTTAAAGAATACACGCGCGGCAAAACAATTTCTAAAGAGTCACTTCAAGCTTTGATTTTAGAACTCAACATTCCAGCAGAAGCAAAGCAATACTTAATTGAATTAACGCCAGCAACCTACATTGGTAAAGCAACTGCGTTAGTTAACAATATCCAAGCCGATTAATATGAGAGAAGTTCTAGTTCTCTATTACTCTCAAGGCGGTGCGGTGCGCGAGATGGCTCAGATTATTGCACGGGGAATAGAAAGTGTTCCCGGTGCAAAATCACGCATCCGCACTGTTCCTAGAGTATCAAGCAATAACGAAGCCATTGAACCCGAGTTATCCACTAATGGCCCGCCATATGTGGAGCTAGTCGATTTAGAAGAATGCGCAGGAATTGCGCTGGGAAGTCCAACACGCTTTGGAAACATGGCTGCACCAATGAAATACTTTCTGGATAGCACATCAAGCTTGTGGCTTAAAGGGGCTTTAATCGGAAAGCCTGCGGGAGTATTTACCTCCTCTGGTTCAATGCATGGTGGAAATGAAACCACCTTAATCACAATGATGTTGCCGCTAATACACCACGGCATGATTGTAGTGGGGTTACCCTATTCGGAAGCGTCACTTGGCACCACCAGCTCAGGAGGAACCCCATATGGTGCGAGTCATGTTGGTGGGTCCATGGACGACAAACCACTCAGTGAGGATGAAAAAAAGTTATGCTTTGCATTGGGTCAGCGACTTGCTCAAATCGCTATTAAGCTCTCAACATAATGGTTAAACCCAATCACGCCATCCAAAAACTAAAAGTTGGCGCCTCATTTAGCTTAATTGCTCTCATCATATTATGTTTGGCTTGGGAAGGCCCCTTGGCACCAATCAAGCCAGAAGGTTCTAAATTAATTTTAAAAGCCGTTCCTTTATTACTCCCACTTTTTGGCATTCTTAACGGCCGTCGTTATACCTATCAATGGGCAAGCATGTTTATCTTAATTTACTTCACGGAAGGCGCTGTCAGAGCTTGGGCGGATCAAGGACTTTCTGCGAAACTAGCAATAGCGGAAGTCTTACTGACCACCACTTTTTTCTACTGTACGATTTTTTACGCAAAATTAACGAGGCAAGGCTCTCAACAGCCATCTCATTAAGCGATATAATTCAGACATGTTAATTCTTCTTTCTAATGATGACGGCTATTTCGCACCTGGCCTTAACATACTGGCTGAGCATATTTCAAAAATAGCTGACATTATTGTTGTTGCCCCTGAACGTAATAGAAGTGGCGCAAGTAATTCGCTCACACTTGATCGGCCCCTCACTGTTCGCAAAGCCAGTAATGGCTTTTATTATCTCAATGGCACACCCACTGATTGCGTTCACTTAGCGGTCACTGGGCTAATTGAAGAGGTGCCTGACATGATCATTTCAGGGATTAATGACGGTGCGAACATGGGAGACGATACGATTTACTCAGGGACCGTTGCTGCTGCAATGGAAGGTTATTTGTTAGGCATTCCATCATTCGCAGTCTCGATGTCGCAGCACAATGCAACACATTTTGAAACAGCCGCAAAAGTGATTGTTGAACTGATTGAGCACTACAAAGCAAAAACGTTTCCGGCGCCAATATTAATGAATGTAAACGTACCTGATGTCCCATATGCAGAACTTAAAGGCAAAGTGGTGACTCGATTAGGGAAGCGACATAAAGCCGAACCGGTTATAAAATCAACCTCCCCTCGTGGAGATACATTATATTGGGTAGGCCCCGCCGGATCAGCAGCTGACGCCGGTGAAGGGACTGATTTTTATGCTGTCGCCAACAATCAAGTTTCACTGACCCCATTACAAGCTGATTTAACGCATCATCAACAATTAGATGCGCTTAAAAACTGGATAAATTAAGTTGATTAGAAATACCAATGGTATCGGCATGACCTCACAACGGACACGTGATCGGATGTTGTCACGTCTTCGTGAGCAAGGAATTAAAGATGAAATCACGCTTGCCGCCATCAATGAAATTCCGCGACATATTTTTGTCGATGAAGCGCTCTCAACCCGAGCCTATGAAGATGTATCCCTGCCTATCGGTTTTGGTCAAACCATCTCTCAACCATACACTGTAGCAAAAATGACTGAGACACTTCGTGCAGGAAAGCCGTTAGGTAAAGTGCTTGAAATTGGCACTGGATGTGGCTACCAAACTGCTGTGCTTTCAAAAGTTGCTAGCGAAGTATATTCGTTAGAACGTATTAGTCCGCTAGTCATGAAAGCCCGTAAGCATTTGCGTGAACTTCGCATGAGCAACATTAAACTTAAACATGCCGATGGTACGATTGGATTGCCTGAGTTTGGTCCATTTGATGGAATTATCGTGACAGCTGCTGCAAGTCATATTCCCGAAAGTCTGCTGAGTCAGCTTGCCGTGGGCGGGAGAATGGTCATTCCCGTTGGCACTGACGAACAAATTCTATTTTTAATTGAACATATTGAAAATAACGGGGTGTCAGAATTCAAAAAAACAAAACTTGAGGCCGTGAAATTTGTCCCTTTACTAGGTGGGACAAGCTAATGAGACTCATCCCATCATTCAAAGTAATCTCTTTAAGCCTGATACTCGTCGCATGTTCAAGTGTGCCCAATAGAGCACCAGTCATTGACAGGACCCCTGAACCAACTAAAACCAAGCCATCTCAAGCAGTAAAATCAACCACCATCAAGAATAATACAAATGGAAAAGATTGGCGTCCAACAACGTATACCGTTAAAAAAGGCGATACGCTATATAGTATTGGTCTGGATTTTGGCTATGACTACAAAGAAATTGCACAAAATAACAACATTAGTCCGCCGTATACAATTCACATCGATCAACAACTAAAAATTAAGGGAAATAGTCCAGCCAATCCTAAGCCGGTTGATACTGCTAATAATGACGATGTCGTGATCAAACCGCTCAACAATGACAACCAAGTCATTCCAGGACAAAGTAGCAATATCAGCTCTAGTGAATTGCCATTACTGAATTCACCAAAAGCATTGCGCGAACCCTATACCGATCAAGCTTTTAATGCGCAAAATACCAATCTCCCAGCCCCTCCAAAAACAGCCGAAAGCAAGGCGCCAGAAGTCAAACCAGTGGAAACAAAACCCGCAGAGGCTTCTATCGGCAGTGAAGATGCCATCGATTGGGGCGTGCCAACCAAAGGGAAAATCAAAAGTGCTTTCAATGAGGGGACAAGCGCAAAAGGCGTTGATATTGAAGGCGCAATAGGACAAGAAATTAATGCCGTTGGCCATGGAAAAGTAATCTACAACGGTTCTGACTTGCGTGGCTACGGAAATCTCGTCATCGTAAAACACAACAAAGACTATTTGTCGGTTTACGCACACAACAGCAAAATCTTAGTGAAAGAAGGCCAAACTGTGACTAAAGGCCAAAAAATTGCTGAAATGGGCAACTCAGGCACCGATTCAGTAAAACTACATTTTGAAATTCGCTATCAAGGCAAATCCGTTGATCCAACCAAATTCATCTCTGGCTTATAAATGATCAGATAACAAAAAAGCCGCTTAAAGCGGCTTTTTTGTTATCTTTATTAGATTACTTGCTGTCTTGTTCTGCGTAATAATCACGCACTTGGGTCAAATCAAACTCACGTGCCCACTCAATAATCTTATCCAAAGCAGGGGCGCCGATTTCACCTTGTTGCGCATGAATGCCGGCTTGTTCTCGAATAATTAAAATCCCGGGGATTTTAGTGACTTCAAAATATTCAGCAATCTCTGGATTGGCTTCTGTATCCACCATGCCAAACAAAATATCAGGATTTTTTTCTGATGCAGCTTCAAATACTGGCGTAAAAGCAACGCATGGCTCACACCAAGGCGCCCAAAAATCAACGATCACAAATGGATTATTGACGATAGTTTCTTTAAAATTTTCTTTGTTGAGTGCTACTACAGCCATGATGTTTCCTATCGTTAATCTTTTTAGTGGCGGTATTCTATCAGATGGCCATCAAATACAGAAACGAGCGCTAAAAACAAACCGCTAACAAAACTTCTAAATGATAGGATTTCCCCAATCTCCTTCAAAAAATAAGGCGCCTAAATCCCGACGAGAACGTGGTGCAGTTTCACGCACCAGTAAATCACCCGTCACTGTCTCAATTTCAGCCAAATAGCCAACTGAAATCATGGCCATCAAAGTAAATTGATCCGGAATATTGAATGTGGCACGGGCCTTATCCGCATTAAAGCCACCCAATTGGTGGGCACTTAGACCCATGCTTGTCGCTTGCAGGCAAAGATTCTGAGCGGCAGCGCCAGTATCATATTCTGCCCATCGATTAGATTGGCCGTTTTTGGTAAATAAAGTGTCTGCACAGATCAAACAGAGTAAAGGCGCATCTTTAACCCAGCTCTGATTGCCTTCAACAAGGCATGCAAAAGCTTGGTCCCAGGCATTTACATTGATACTTTTATTCCACACAACAATCCGCCAAGGTTGCTCGCCCATACAAGATGGTGCCCAGCGCGCAGCTTCTAACAAAGCAATTATTTGTTCATGCGTCACAGGCTTTTTCGCATCATAAGCACGACCGCTCCAACGCGCTGAAATCGTTGCATCAATCGCAACCTGGGTAATAGCTGGCTTTTTCATTCACTTATCTTCTTATAAAGTTGGGTAATCGATGTAACCTTTTTCAGTGCCACCATAGAAGCTTTTAGAGTCAGGCTCATTAAGAGGGGCATCTTTGCGAAAGCGCTCAACCAAATCAGGATTGGCAATAAAGGGCACGCCATAAGCAACCGCATCAGCATAACCGCTTGCAATTGCTGCGTTGCCGCGGGCTTTGTCATATGACAAATTCGCCATATATGGGGATTTGCAGAGTTTACGCATGGCTGAAAAATCAAATGGATCAGCATTGCCGCCACCGTGAAGGCCGCCTTCAACCGCGTGCAAATAGGCTAGGTTAAATAGATTTAATTGCTCAGTCACATAATTAAATACGGCTTGTGGATGACTGTCATGCATATCGTTAAATGGATTCACTGGAGAAAGACGCACACCCACTTTATCCGAGCCTGCCACCGCGACCACAGCCTTAGTGACTTCCATCAATAAACGGGCACGATTTTCAATGCTACCCCCATAGATATCAGTCCGTTTGTTACTGCCATCACGTAAGAATTGATCTAACAAATAACCATTGGCTGAGTGAATTTCCACGCCATCGAAACCAGCTTTTAATGCGCATTGTGTGGCATGCACATAATCAGCCACGATACCTGGCAACTCGCTGGCATCTAAAGCACGAGGCTCAACATAATCAACTAAACCCTCAAAGGTAAAAGCTTTCCCTGCGGGCTTAACTGCAGAAGGCGCAACTGGTGTTGCGCCATTCAATAAGCTTGGGTGTGAAATACGGCCCACATGCCAAAGCTGAATCACAATTTTGCCGCCCTTCGCATGGACGGCATCCGTCACTTTTTTCCAACCAACCACTTGAGCCTCGGTATAAATGCCTGGCAATAAAGGATAGCCATGTCCCATTGGCGAGATTGGCGTCGCTTCCGTAATAATCAATCCCGCAGATGCACGTTGTTCGTAGTATGTCACGTTAATGTCTTGTGGAACCCCTTCCATGCTAGAACGGTTGCGGGTTAGCGGCGCCATCACCATCCGGTTACTTAGAGCAATACTGCCTAGTTTCACTGGGCTAAATAAATCGGTCATCGTCTATCCTTTATCAAAAAACTAAAATCAAAAAATATATCAATAGCTTAATTCGTCTTAATGCCTTCAATAAGCAAAGTCACTTCAATTTCATCACCGACCGGACCTCCTGGCTTGCCCCATATAAAGCCGAAATCTGAAGCTTTGAGGTTTGTATGGGCTTCTATACCAGTCCGGTAACCACCCCAAGGGTCATTTGCATAACCCAAGACCTTGAAAGGGAAACTCATCTCTTTAGTGACACCGTGCATGGTTAGTTTGCCAGTGATTACCCCCTCATTGGGGACTTTACTACTGACCACTTTATTGCTGACAAATTGCATATCTGCAAAATGGCCTACGTCTAAATATTCTTCTTTTTTGATGTGCTCATCGCGTTTAGCAAAACTCGTATTCACACTCAACAAGCTGATTTTAGCATCGACAGACGAGTTTGAAAGGTTTGCACGATCAATACTCATATTGCCCGTCACATCACTAAACGTCCCTGACACCTTTGATGCCACGTGGCGGATATTAAAGTTAGCAAAACTATGCGCATTATCGATTTTATAAGTTTCGACATCCGCATGTGAGCTAACAGAGGCAACCAAAAACCCAACTGCGAATAACACTTTATTTAATTGACGCATTTAAACTCCTTTATTAAAAATTAAATTGAAGGCAAATCAAACAAAAGCACTTCGGCATTGATGTCAGCTTGCAAAGTCAAATCAATAGACACGTCTAGCGCAATCGCATCACCTTGTTCTAGCAAGGCACCATTCACATGTAAACGCCCTCTCGCCAATTGCAAATATGCGCTTCGTCCTTCGGGTGCCTGATAAGCTAAAGAATGATTCGCCTCTAGATAAGTCGACCATAAATTGACGTCTTGATGAATCAACAATGAGTCATATAGCGCATCTTGTGATGCAATCAAACACCAACGATTGCGCTTACGATCTGGATCAATCCACTTATCTTCATAGCTTGGTGCAAGCCCACTCACCGCAGGAGTCAGCCAGATTTGCAAGAGACAAGCTTCTTCTGTGAGAGATGGATTCATCTCAGCATGCACAATTCCTGTACCAGCGGTCATACGCTGAACATCCCCCGCCTTAATAATAGAACCGTTACCAAGGCTATCTTGGTGCGCCAACTCACCGCCTAACATATAAGTAATGATTTCCATATTTTGGTGAGGATGCAGGCCAAAACCACACTCAGGGGCAATGACATCCTCATTGATCACACGCAAAACAGAGAATTCCATCCGTGCAGGGTCGTAATATCGGTTAAATGAAAATGAATGATAGCTATCTAACCAGCCATGGTTAGCATGTCCACGTGAGGCTGAGCGACGAATCTCCATTAACAACTCCTTAATTCAACTTTTCTGAATATTAAAAGCATATTAAATAAACAAAACTAAACTAGATAGCGAATAATTTTGCATATATCATTCAAATATTATGAATAAAAAAATCACGCTAGAAGCCCTTGAGATTTTAGATGCGATTGAACGCAGAGGTAGCTTTGCTGCGGCTGCAGAATCCCTGTTTCGTGTGCCCTCCGCCATCACCTACAGCATCCGTAAGTTAGAACAAGATTTAGGGGTGGCACTATTCAACCGCACAGGCCACAGAGCTACGCTTACCGACGCAGGCCACGAGTTACTGCAAGAAGGTCGACATTTGCTTCAAGCTGCCAGCGAGTTAGAAGCCCGAGTAAAAAGGGTCGCCACCGGAATTGAAACGACACTGACGGTCGCTATTAGTGATATCTTGCCAATTTCACCTCTTCTAGAAGTCCTACAAGAATTCTACGACCTGCATTTCGGGACGCGCATTAAAGTGATTCAGGAAGTGTACGGCGGAAACTGGGATGCTTTAATTTCTGGACGCGCTGACATTTCAATCGGCGCACCGGGCGAAGGCCCTGCGGGTGGTGGACTGGTCATCAAACCATTGGGATTAATGCCGTTTGTATTTGCAGTTGCACCGCATCACCCGCTAGCCAAGCTATCCGAACCTTTACAAAATAAAGATATTGTTCAATATCGCTCAATTTCAGCGGCAGATACCTCACGCAATTTACCACCACGCACTTCTGGCATTTTGACTGGACAAGACGTGCTAACGGTTGCCAACATGGCTAGCAAAGTACTCGCTCAAGCTAATGGTTTAGGGGTTGGCTACATGCCCCAATACCTAGCAGATGCGCAAGTTAAATTAGGGAAGCTCATCATCAAACAAGTCGCTGAA
The DNA here is from genome assembly GCA_903953055.1 of uncultured Methylophilaceae bacterium. Classification (GTDB taxonomy): domain Bacteria; phylum Pseudomonadota; class Gammaproteobacteria; order Burkholderiales; family Methylophilaceae; genus Methylopumilus_A. The sequence goes on along the minus strand of CAJBIA010000095.1, from coordinate 20,760 downwards.
CCCAAACCAGACATCATGCTTTACATGGCTTGGCGGTCAACAGAAAAATCGATGGGGAAAGCACAACAATGGCTAGTGAAGCGCTTGGAAAAAACTACTTTCATTTAAGGTGAACACGGTAGAATTAAGCCCATGAGCGCCATCAGCCAAAACAACATCATCCTACCCATCCGAAAGGATAATGCCCACAAAGGAGACCACGGTAGCGTGGCTATTATTGGCGGCGCAAGTGGCATGGTTGGCGCAGCAGTTTTAGCCTCACGTGCAGCCTTGTTAAGTGGCGCAGGAAGAGTGTATGCAAGCTTTTTAGCTGATGCCATAGACGTTGATTTAAACTACCCAGAAATAATGGTACGCCAGCCCGAAGCACTAAGCTCATTGACACCGTTAGATTGTGTTGTCATTGGGCCAGGACTAGGTACATCAGCACAAGCAACTGCCCTGCTCAGCCTTTGGCTAACACAGAAAATAACATTAGTCATCGATGCAGACGCACTCAATTTGATCGCATCTGACCATACGCTCAGCCATTCACTTGCGCAACGTGATGCTGCCACTATCATCACCCCACATCCAGGTGAAGCCGCAAAATTACTACAAACCACAAGCAATGAAGTACAAGAAAATCGGATTGAAAGCGCTTTGAAACTCGCTCGACTATTCCAGGCTATTTGCGTACTTAAAGGTTCACACACACTGGTTGCATATGAAGATCAGTACTTCAGCAACATCACTGGAAATGCTGGTTTAGCGAGTGGCGGCAGTGGGGATGTGCTAAGCGGCATCATTGGAAGCTTGGTCGCGCAAGGCCTAGACACTATAGAGGCGGTTAAAACAGCCGTTTATATTCATGGCGCTGCAGCTGATTCACTGGTCGCCAAAAAAATTGGACCCATCGGGCTAACCGCGTCCGAAGTAAGCATTGAAGTCCGTTATCTTTTAAATACACTAAAATAAACCATGCCCAAACAAGACCAACTATTCATGCAAGTTGCCATTGAGCTTGCCAAGCAAGCCTCAGAGAATGGCGAGGTGCCTGTTGGTGCAATCATTGTAAAAGATGGTGAAATCATCGGTCGGGGGAGCAATTCTCCAATCGGCCTTCATGACCCCAGCGCGCATGCTGAAATACTTGCCATGCGCGATGCCGCTAAACATATCGGTAACTATCGCTTAGTTGACTGCACCTTGTACGTAACACTAGAGCCCTGTGCAATGTGTTCCGGGGCCATACAGCATGCACGTATCGCCAATCTCGTTTATGGCGCCAGCGATCCTAAAACGGGCGCCTGTGGCAGCGTGGTGGATTTGATGGCCGAAGAAAAGCTTAATCATCATACCAGCGTCAGGGGCGGGGTGCTCGCTGAGGAAACCGCGACATTACTATCGGATTTTTTCAAACAACGTCGCCTTGACAAGAGTCCGTAAAAAAACCCGCTTAAGCGGGTTTTTCTTACCACATAAAAGACTTAATTAATCTCTGTCGTTCCCCATTAAAGCCATCAAGATGCTTAATAGATTCACAAATAGATTGTAGATATCAAGATACAAACTCAATGTTGCCATCACGTAGTTAGTTTGGCCACCACGTACGATCTGATTCACGTCATACAAAATATAACCTGAGAAAATCAACACTGAAATGCTTGAAATCATTAAGTGTGCTGGGTCAAAGTGAAAGAACATATTAGCTAGTGAGGCCACCAACGCTAAGATTAAGCCCACAAACAAGAATTTACCTAATCCACTAAAGTCACGTGCTGGCGTTGAACCAATTGCAGCCAAGCTAAAAAAGGTAATGCCTGTTCCCGCAGCAGCCAAGCCAATAATTTCACCGCCATTACGCAAATGCAAAGCCGCTTGCAGGATAGGACCAAGCAAGAGACCAAATATAAAAGTCATGGCAAGTAAAAGCCATACGCCAGTAGCGCTATTTTGATTCACAGAAATGAGCTGGAACATTCCAAACATCACTACCATGAAGCCGATTGCAAACATGAAGGGATGCATTGCCATAAACCCAAATTTCATTTGCAGACCAAAGTAAGCGCCTATCATGGTTGGAATCATGGTTAAACCAAGCAAGGCGTAAGTATTACGGAGCACGCGGTTTTGAATATCCGCAGCAGTAGTTGAACGACCAATTACTTGAACATCATCAAACATTACAATTTCCTTATCAAAATATTGCCAAAGAGCAACATACTTAAGATAGCGACTTTAGACTTAAGTTTCAAGACTATTTTTAAGACATTTAGTTAAAACAACTCCCCCTCTATTTTCCCAACCATCCCCACACGCTTGACTGATGCAACAAATTCCGCGTTTTCATGCAAGCTATTCATGTCTTTCGGCAAACGTGCTCCATGCATCCTGGCCAGCCTTGCTCTACTAACACCAGTCATCTCCCATTTTAGGTGAGCCAAAAGCTCATCTGCCAAGTCAGGACGATTGCAAAGCAAGATCATGTCACAGCCAGCAGTCAACGCCGCCAATGCTCTTGTTGTTACATCCCCAGCCACTGTGGCACCCTCCATAGACAAATCATCACTAAATATCACCCCATCAAAACCTAAACGTTCACGCAGAATTTTCTGCAACCAGCGTGGGGAAAAACCAGCAGGCTTTTGATCCACTTTAGAGTAAATGACATGTGCAGGCATAATCGCTTGAATACCATCATCAATCATTTGACGAAATGGTTGCATATCGTTTTGTGCAATTTCATCGAACTCTCGTTCATCAACGGGGATCGCCACATGCGAATCAGCGATGACATAGCCGTGCCCGGGAAAATGTTTACCTACTGCTGGCATCCCACCTCGTTTAAGTCCGCTCATCAAACCATAAGCCAAGTCATGAATTGCCTGCGACTTTATATGAAAAGCACGGTTTCCAATGACCTGACTTTCACCATAATCCATATCCAAGACTGGCGTAAAACTAAAATCCACTCCATGAGCACGAAGTTCGGCCGCTAAAATCCAACCTGCCTCTGCAGATAATTCTTTAGCTTTTTTAGGATGGCTATCCCAGATTTTTCCAAACTCACGCATTGGCGGAATTAAGGTAAACCCCTCTTTAAACCTTTGTACGCGACCACCTTCATGATCGACCGCTATCAACAATGGTGGCTGACGAACATTATGGATACTTGATGTCAGTTCTTTTAGCTGGCTGGGGGATTCAAAGTTGCGTGAGAACAAAATCACTCCACCAACCAAGGGATGTTTCAAACGCTTAATATCCTCAGCAGTCAGTTCCTTTCCAACCACATCTAGCATTACTGGGCCTAGTGACATGTTTTATCCTCTAACATCTAATTGATCACGCAATTGATCACCTAAAACATTAACAGCCAATACCAACGACATCAAACTTAATCCCACTGCCAGGACATAGTGAGGGGCAATCAGCATATAACGTACGCCATCCCGCAGCATCCCGCCCCAAGAAGCATTCGGCGCTTGAATGCCAAGGCCTAAAAAAGATAAACTTGCTTCAGCAATGACTAAAGAAGCCATACTATATGTTGCCTCAACCAGCAAAGGTGCTGCAATTAAAGGGAGTATATGTTTAAGCAGAATACGGGTCGTTGATGCGCCTATCGATTGAGCAGCGATCACATGCTGTCGCTGTCTCAACGAAAGCACTTGTCCCCGGGTTAAGCGCGCATAACCGACCCATGAAGTAATACATAAAGCCAATATCAAATTAGTCAACCCTGCACCGAGTACTGCAGCAAAAGCAATCGCAAGCAATATCCCAGGGAAAGCAAGGAAAACATCGGTGATCTGCATCAATGTGCGGTCTACCCATCCACCATAATATCCAGAAATTAAACCCAAGATAATGCCCACAGAAGCTGTAACGGCCGTCACTAAAAAAATAACCAGAAATGAGACTTTTGCACCCGAAATTAAACGCGGAAGGATATCGCGTCCCAAATCATCCAAGCCCAAAATATACTGAAAACATGGTTTTGCTAAAATCAAATCCAGATGAATTTGATTCGTATTAAAATCAACAAAACTGGCCAGAATAACGCCAACAGTCCATAGGACTAAAATCCAAACTGGCCAGTTTTTGAAACTCATTTTAGAAATCTCACTCGAGGGTCTATCTGGGTATAGATCACGTCGGTGACAAAATTAACGATCACATAGACTAAAGCCACCACAAGCACACAAGCTTGCGTCACTAAATAATCACGTTTTTCAATGGATTCAACCAGCAGTCTGCCAATACCATTCCAAGAAAAAACAGTTTCAGTAATCACAGCGCCGGCAAGCAAGCTCCCTAACTGTAGCCCCAGTACCGTGATGACAGGCAACAAAGCCGCTCGCAAAGCATGCCTTAAAATCACCGTGCGTTGAGGCAGGCCTTTAGCATAAGCGGTGCGTATATAATCCTCATGCAAAACCTCCAACATACTGGCACGCGTCATGCGTGTCAGAATTGCAGCCAACCCAAAACCAAGCGTAAGTGCAGGCAAAATAATAGAAGTGGCATTTTCCATGCCACTCACAGGCAATATGCCTAGCCACAAAGCAAATACCATCATTAACATTGGACCCATCCAAAAATGCGGCATCGCTGATATGGTCAGGCTAAGCAGATTGGCTATGGTATCAGGCCATTTTTTAGCATTAATCGCGGCAATAATCCCTAGAGGCAAGCCAATAAAAATAGCAAATAACAAAGCGAATGCAGCTAATTTGAATGTGGCTGGTAAACGTTCTAACAACATATCAACAATGGGTTTTCTAGAATGAATGGAGATGCCAAAGTCTCCTTGTACTAGCTTAGATAGATAGATTCCAAATTGAGCATAAATGGGTTTATCTAGCCCTAACCCAGCTCGCAATTCCATCCGATCTGCGTTGCTTGCAGACTCCCCTAACATCACCTCAACAGGATCTCCTGGCACTGCATGAATCAGAAGGAATGTAAGTGAAACTACTCCGAATACGACAGGAATAATCCCCAAGAAACGCTTGATCATGGCTGAATATCTACTTCCACACCAACATCAACCATGTCAAACAGACCAATAATGTCGGCATTACGCATACGCACACATCCGTGAGAGCCTACAACCCCCATCGCATTGTCATCTGGGGTGCCATGAATATAGATATATCGTTGCATGGTGTCTACGGCGCCTAAACGATTCAGACCAACTTCAGTGCCAGATAGCCATAAAATTCGAGTCAAAATCCAATCCCGATTGGGAAATTCAGACATGAGCGCTGACGAGAAGATCTCACCTGTCGTTCTTCGCCCAACAAATACACTGTTAACTGGAGATCCTGCGCCAATCTTAGCGCGAATAATATGTTTTCCAATCGGTGTGCAACCGGTGTTTTTTTCGCAACCAATTCCATTTGCGGCAGTAGAAATTAAGTGATGTGCAATGATCTCATCGTGTGCATTAAACACGGTCAATGTTTGCTGAGAAATAGATATCGCAATATGCATGAATTAATCGAAATCACTTTGAAGATAATTAAAAGTGATTGTAACAAGCTAGACAGGATTTACCAGCTTAACGTAGCGCTTTAAGCTGATTTAGGGGGAACGATTCAATCGTTTGACTATGCCGAAAATAAAACATCAACGGCATAGTCAATTAATCATTATCGTTTTGCTGGGGTCACATTCCAAATATTTTTGGCATATTCACCAATGGTGCGATCACTAGAGAATTTACCAACACGCGCAACATTCAATATAGCCATGCGCGACCATTCCTCCTGATCTTGATAAAGCGCCCCCACCGCATCTTGCGTGGCAATATAACTTGCGTAATCTGCTAATAGCAAATAATGATCACCCTTATGTAATAAATTATCAAAAATAGCTTGGTAACGATCGGGCTCTTCAACAGAGAAGAAACCGCCTGCAATCATATCGAGCACTTCTTTTAACTCAGCATTATTATTGTAATAATCCCAAGGGTTGTAACCTAGCGCCTTTGTTTGAGCGACCTCATTGGTTGTCAGGCCAAAAATAAAGATATTCTCATTGCCCACTTCTTCTTTAATTTCAACGTTAGCCCCGTCTAATGTGCCAATGGTCAATGCCCCATTGAGTGCCATTTTCATATTGCCTGTGCCTGAAGCTTCCGTCCCTGCGGTTGAAATTTGCTCAGACAGGTCGCTTCCTGGAAATAGCAACTCTGCCGCTGAAACTTCATAATTCGGATAGAACACTACTTTAAGTTTGTCGCCCACGGCAGGGTCATCATTGATGAGCGTTGCGACGTCGTTAATTAAACGAATAATGAGCTTAGCCATCCAATATCCAGGGGCTGCCTTACCCCCGAAAATCACGGTGCGTGGCGTAATGTCGTTAACATGCCCCAAACGAATACGGTTATACAAAGTAATCACATGCAATACATTCAGCAACTGACGCTTGTACTCATGAATACGTTTAATTTGAACATCAAATAAACTATTGGGATTAAGTTTGACCCCAGTTAAGTCTTCAATTTTATTGGACAAGCGCAATTTATTTGCAAGCTTTACGTCACGAAATGCTTTTCTAAATTTTTCATCGTCAGCCAAAGGCGTAATCAGTTTCAATCGATCTAAATCTTTTTGAAAACCAGTTCCGATGACTTTGGTGAGCAATGCAGTTAAATCAGGGTTACATTGGTTCAACCAACGTCGAGGGGTAATGCCATTCGTCACATTCACAAACTTGTTTGGGTAGATTCTATTAAAGTCGGCAAACAGTGTTGTTTTGAGTAATTCACTGTGCAGCGCGGCAACCCCATTCACTGTATGACTTCCAACCACAGCCAAATGCGCCATACGGACCCGGCGACCATGCGTTTCATCAATAATAGAGACGCGACTCAATAAATCATTATCTCCAGGGAAATGATGATTTACCATTGCTAAGAATTCATGATTAATACGATAGATAATTTGTAAATGACGCGGCAAGAGGTTGCTGAATAAATCAACACTCCAAGTTTCCAAGGCTTCTGGCATCAACGTATGATTGGTATAAGCAAAAACCTTCCCGACCAATGACCAGGCCGCATTCCACTCCATGTGATGAACGTCCACTAACTGATACATCATCTCCGCCACAGCAATCGCAGGATGCGTATCGTTCAATTGAATCGCAATCTTGTCTGGTAATTTTTTCCAATCCTTATGTTTGAGCAAAAAGCGATGGAGAATGTCTTGGATAGAAGCTGATACAAAGAAATATTGTTGTTTTAAACGTAGCTCACGACCTGATGCAGAGGCATCATTTGGGTAAAGAACTTTGGATATGCTTTCGGTAACATTTCGACTCTCAACAGCTCGCTCGTAATTCCCTTCATTAAAATACCGAAGATCGAACTCTTTACTTGCCTTCGCTGACCACAAACGTAAATTATTCACCGTTTGGGTGTCATACCCTGGAATCGGCACATCATAAGCCATTGCTACAACAGATTCGGCATCTGCCCAATGGCTCTCATAACCTTTGTCTGTTTCAAATTCGACCACTTGCCCAAAAAACTGCACCGTATAAGTGCTTTCTGGACGTTGAAATTCCCAAATATTGCCATAGCGAAGCCAATTATCTGGATTCTCAATTTGCTGACCTTGATTAATGGACTGTTTGAACATGCCGTACTCATAACGAATACCATAACCTGTCCCTGGAATATCCATGGTCGCCATCGAATCCAGGAAACAGGCCGCTAAACGACCTAAGCCTCCATTGCCTAATGCCGCGTCAGGCTCCATTTCAACCACATTTTCCATTTTGTGGCCTAGGGCATTTAAGCCGTCTCGCACTTCTTTATCCACTCCCAAATTCAAAGCGGCATTGGACAACATACGCCCAATCAGAAATTCTAAAGACAAATAGTAAACTCGCTTGGGATCCTGCTCACCATATGCTTCAACGGTCTTCACCCAACGGTCAATCACATGATCACGCACCGTATAAGCCGTGGTTGAATACCAATCTCGAGGCGTTGCAACTTCATCGGTTTTAAAAATCGAATAAACCAAGTGATTTTGCAGGGCTTGCTTGGCAGGGGTTTTAGCATTGGTCAGGCTAGACAATGTTTCTTTGACCTTAATCACACGTGGGTTTTTAGAGACAGGTGGCGTTTTTTGAGTGGTCATTATTCAATTCTTTATGTAATTTTGCATGCATCAAATTGCAACATTGATTTAATGTTGTAATTTTACCCTAGCAAAAAGCAAGCCTACGCGCTCTTTGGATTTATTTTTTGTGGCTTAAAATAAAAAAGCCCTCTTGGAAACTACCAGAGGGCTTTTTTAAACCGTAGACAACTAATTAATTAACAAGCTATTCATACGTTTTACAAAACTTGCTGGGTCGTTCAGTTGACCCCCTTCCGCAAGTAAAGCTTGGTCAAACAAAACGTAAGCTAAATCATTAAATTTCTTTTCATCAGTTTCCGATTTTAGGCGCTCTACCAAAACATGCGTTGGATTAATTTCTAAAGTGGGTTTGCTTTCAGGCGTTTTTTGCCCAGCGGCTTTAAGCATCCGTTCCAAATTACCAGACAAATCCTGCTCACCAGTCACTAAACAAGCTGGGGAATCTGTCAAACGATGCGTCACACGTACTTCTTTAACTTGCTCACCTAAGGTCTTTTTCACTTTTTCAATGAAATCTTTTGATGCATCCTCTATTTGCTTCTTTGATTCTTTTTCTGCTTCATCCTCAAGCTTACCAAGATCCAAATCACCTTTAGCGATCGATTGTAATTTCTTACCCTCAAACTCTGTCAAACCACCCAACATCCACTCATCCACCCGATCTGATAGCAATAGTACTTCTATGCCTTTTTTACGGAAAATTTCCAAATGTGGGCTATGCTGCGCTGCAGCAAAACTATCGGCCGTGATGTAATAAATCGCCTCTTGACCTTCCTTCATACGTCCGATGTAGTCTTTAAATCCCACAACTTGAGCTTCAGTATCCAAGTGAGTTGAGGCAAAACGAAGTAATCCTGCGATTTTTTCTTTATTGGCAAAATCTTCGCCAGGCCCTTCTTTAAGGACACGGCCAAACTCAGACCAAAATGTTTGATACTGCTCATGTTTGTTTTCAGCAAGATCTTCAAGCAAGCCTAAAACTTTTTTCACCGAAGCCGCTTTGATTGCATCAATATCCTTTGAGTGTTGCAAGATTTCACGCGATACATTGAGAGGCAAATCTGCTGAATCAATCACACCACGGACGAAACGCAAATATTGAGGCATCAGCTTTTCAGCATCTTCCAAAATAAACACTCGCTTTACATAAAGCTTAATCCCATGACTACGCTCACGATCATACAAATCAAATGGCGCCTTGCTTGGCACATAAAGCAAGGAAATGTATTCCTGATTTCCTTCTACACGGTTATGACTCCAAACCAGTGGATTTTCAAAGTCATGTGAAACATGTTTATAAAACTCTTGGTACTCTTCTTCAGCAATATCATTTTTAACACGCGCCCACAATGCCGATGCTTTATTAACCGTCTCATCCTCATCCGTCGGAACCTGCTCGCCATCCTTCCACTCAGATTTTTTCATCACGATCGGCAAAGTGATATGGTCTGAGTATTTACGAATAATCGACTTTAGTTTCCAATCATTCAGAAACTCATCTTCGCCTTCACGTAAATGCAGCACAATTTCAGTACCACGTGTTTTTCTGTCTGACGGCTCTAGCGTAAAGTCACCCTCACCGGCTGATTCCCATTTGACAGCTTCAGTTTCACCAGCCTTTAATGTGGTCAATGTCACTTTATCTGCAATGATGAAAGCTGAATAAAAACCTACGCCAAATTGACCAATGAGATTGGCGTCTTTTGCTTGATCGCCTGTCAGCGAGTTAAAGAACTCTCTGGTCCCAGATTTAGCAATGGTTCCAATATTCTCAATGACTTCAGCACGGTTCATCCCTATACCGTTATCACAAATAGTAAGCGTGCGTGAGGCTTTATCAAACGCGACCTCTATTTTTAAATCACTATCACCGCCATAAAGACTATTGTCTGAGAGTGCAGAAAACCTTAATTTGTCTGAAGCATCTGAGGCATTAGAGATCAGTTCGCGCAAAACAATTTCTTTATTGCTATAAAGGGAATGAATCATCAGTTGAAGCAGTTGCTTCACTTCTGCTTGGAAACCTAATGTTTCTTTTTGAGATGACGATTTCGCCATAGTTTAAAGCTCCTAAATGAGAGATTAGAAAAACGTTATCATTTAAATGGGGGTGGGGATTTTTATTTCAAGAGGACATTTTTATACAATGCATTGATATGTATCAATATCACTAGATCACATAGGACTAGGATTAAAAGCCTACTATTGATCAGGATCTTACAATGTTAAAAGTCTTATTTCATTCATTACCAGGCCAGCTCACCGTAATTTGTATTACGTTGATTTTTATCATCATGGGCTATCTTTGGACTTATTTTTTCAAAAAAAGCCATGAAAAATCTGAAGATTAATTTTTAACTAATTGATTTATGATTACTGAGGCAGCTGCCATGCCAAATGGTGCCGTCACGCACACTGATGATCCATAGCCCGCGCAATTCAAGCCTGTGATCGATTGATCAGCATCACATATTAACTGACTATCAGAACTCGGTTGCATCACCTGCTCATCTGAATAAACAGCAGGAACCCCAAATTTTATAGCAGTCTTTTGATGACTAGTTGGTGATTTGGGAAATCCATGGTCACGACGTAATTGATTACGTACTTTCGCTAACAAGCGATCACCCTCAACTTGTGATAAATCTGCATATTTGATTTTAGTTGGGTCCAACCTACCACCTGCCCCGCCAACAGTGACTAGTGGAATGTTATTTTTCTTACAATAGGCAATAATCGCCACTTTCGCTTTTGCATCATCAACCGCATCCAAAACTGCATCAAAGCCGCGACTTAGAATATCAGCCACATTTTCTGGACTCACAAAATCTTCTACCTCATGCACGACACATCCAGGATTAATGGCCTTGATTCGCATTGCCATTGCCGCCACCTTAGCCATACCAAACGCCCCATCTAATGCATGTAACTGACGATTGACATTAGATTCAGCAATGTTATCCAAATCAATTAATGTAAGATTTCCAACCGCACTTCGCGCTAAAGCTTCAGCAGCCCAAGATCCAACCCCTCCAATACCAATGACACAAACATGAGCGGCCTTTAGATTTAACAAGCCTGACTCCCCATATAAACGACGAACGCCGCTAAAGCGACGTTCAAAATCAGGGAGTTCAATATCAACCATTATCAATCTTATTTCTCTAACACTACAAAAGCTGTAGCAAACGCTTTCTCATCAGAAATAGAGAGATGGGCAAACTGAATACTTTTAGCATCTAAACAGGCTTGCAATTCAGGCGCCAAATCAAATACCGGCTTACCCAAATCATCATGCCCAATTCCAATATTTTCAAAAGTGGCCGGTTTGCGAATGCCTGTTCCAAGGGCTTTAGCGAAAGCTTCTTTGGCAGCAAATCGCTTAGCCAAAAAACGTGCTTGAGTATTACTCAGATGAAATTCTTGCATCTCACGCTCACTCAAGACACGTAAGGCGAAATGATCCCCAAACCGATCTAGTGATTCTTGAATTCTGGCCACTTCCACTAAATCAGTCCCAATGCCATAAATCATTTATTTACTGGCCGCCGCTACCATTAGGGTTTTCATTTCACGCACCGCGTATTCCCAACCAACAAACAATGCGTGAGCCACAATCGCATGTCCAATATTAAGTTCTTCAATGCCAGGAATGGCAGCGATTTGATGGACGTTATGAATATTTAATCCATGACCAGCATTGACGACCAACCCCAAAGTTAAAGCATGTGCAGCAGCTTCTTTAATTCGGTTTAATTCTTTTGCCTGTTCAGGCCCGTCGCTATCGGCAAATTTGCCGGTATGAATTTCAATGACGGGCGCACCCGCTTCTTTTGCAGCATTGATTTGGGCGATATCTGGCGCAATGAATAATGAAACGCGTATGCCTGCCTCTGACAAGGTTTTACACACAGCCCTTACGCGAGGCAGATTACCAGCAACTTCTAGCCCTCCCTCTGTTGTTCTTTCCTCCCGACGTTCCGGAACGAGACAAACATCCTGCGGCTTTACCCTAAGAGCAATAGCCACCATCTCATCTGTGACTGCCATTTCAAAATTCATTTTTGTTTGTAGTAATGGGCGAAGCGCAAACACATCTTCATCTTGAATATGGCGCCTATCTTCACGTAAATGCATAGTGATGCTATCTGCGCCTGCTTCTTCAGCACGCAATGCAGCTTGCACTACGCTAGGGTATTGCGTGCCCCTTGCTTGTCGAAGCGTTGCTACGTGATCAACATTCACGCCTAACTTGATATTTACTGGGTTCATCATAAGTCTTGCAAATCCATCAAAAGTTGTCTCGTATGTAAGGGTTTATCCCCCAAATAATGCGCGACTAGCAATCGCATTAAATACTTACTTTGCTGCTGAGTCTGAATATCAGAATAGTCATCCTGAGCCATATCAATTAAGGTTTTCCCTGATAATTGTACGCCATTTTCTTGGTAATCATGCCTGACTGTAACCGGACCAATTTCTGGCACATAGTAATATTGCATTTCAGAAAGAACCATTTCATTTTTAATATTATGGGTTAATGGCACGGCATAACCTAGAGATTGCAATAATCGCAACTCGAACCGTCGTAATATATTTGCTGAGTCATTTCCGGCAACAGAGAGTGAAATAAGGGTTTGAGCATATTCATCGAACAATGCTTCATGGGGATCTTCACGCGGCAAGAGACGTAATAATAATTCGTTGAGATAAAAGCCGCACATGAGGGCCTCACCCTGCAACATCAGCAAACCTGCATACCATTCTAGAGAGTGCAGGGTTTTAAGCTCTAATTTTCCTGACCATGCACCCAATAGAGGCTGAAAAGACTGCAGCATGCCGCGCATCGCTGAGCGAGGCCGCCTTGCACCCTTGGCTACAGCGGAGATTCGACCAAACTCTCGCGTGAACAATTCAACGACAAGACTTGTTTCTTTGAAAGGATACGTATGGAGGACAAAAACCGGCTGATTATCCTGACGAGTATTGCTACTTACTGCCATGAATTAAAAACCTAATAACCTAAACTTTTGAGCGCACGCTCATCATCGGCCCAACCGCCTTTTACTTTAACCCAAGTTTCTAGCCAGACTTTTCCACCAAACAATTTCTCCATATCTTGACGGGCTTCCGTTGAAATTTGTTTCAGCTTATCCCCGCCCTTACCTATCAACATCGGCTTTTGACTTTCTTTGTCCACAATAAACGCCGCATGAATACGACGCAAATTGCCTTCCATTTCAAATTTCTCAATCTCAACAGTGATCCCATATGGGACTTCTTCTCCCAAAAAGCGGAAGGCTTTTTCACGTAGCAATTCAGCTGCCAAAAATCGCTCATTTTTGTCGGTAATTTCATCCTCGCCGTAAATAGGAGCCTGCTCCGGCAAATGGACTCTGACGGCACTTAACAGCTCATCCAAATACAAACTCTTTTTGGCGCTCACTGGAACGATAGCCGCGAATGGAAAAAGTAAATCAAAGTCCTGAATAAGCGGTAGTAAATTACCTTTATCTCCCATCAAGTCGGCTTTATTGACCACCAACAATACTGGCTTATCTTTTGGCAACAAATTCAAGACGATCTTATCGGCCTCACCAAGATGCATAGGTTCGATCACAAACAAAACAACATCCACTTCATTAAGTACCTGGGTCACTGTTTTATTGAGCGTTTTGTTAAGCGCATTAATATGTTTTTGTTGAAATCCAGGAGTATCAACGAACAGGAACTGGGTATCTTGAGTGGTATGAATGCCAAGCAAGCGATGTCGAGTGGTCTGCGCCTTGCGGGAGGTAATACTCAGCTTCATCCCCATAATGTGATTAAGTAGTGTTGATTTTCCAACATTCGGACGACCGACAATGGCAACAGTGCCACAACGGAATGGGATCTTTTGGGTCATATTTAAGCTTTCAAACGTTAGGCTGTGATTTGCTCATAGGCAAGCTTGGCGGCTTCTTGTTCAGCAGCTCTGCGGCTTGTGCCTTCCCCATGAGTAATGATATTGAATTTTGAAACTTTGCATTCGACACGAAAGGTTTGGCAATGCGCTTCACCTTCAATGGCCAAAACTTCATAGTCGGGAACGTCAATTTTTTTAGATTGTAGATATTCTTGTAATAAAGATTTTGGATCTTTACCAATGGATTTAGGGTCAATTTTATCAATTAAAGGGGTAAATAATTTGATGACTACCGCTTGCGCGGCGTCAAACCCTGCATCAAGAAAAACTGCGCCAATAATTGCTTCCAATGCGTCAGCTAATACTGAAGGGCGTCTCCAGCCCCCACTTTTCAACTCGCCCTCACCCAAGCGCAATGCTTCGCCAATGTTGAGCGTGATCGCTAGTTCACCTAAAGTTGGTTCCTTGACTAGATGGGCGCGAAGACGACTTAGGTCGCCTTCGTCTAATTTAGGAAAAACAATATATAACTGACTTGCAATAATGAAGTTAAGTACCCCATCACCCAAAAATTCCAAACGCTCATTATTCACACTACCAAAGCTTCGGTGCGTCAATGCTTGGGTCAATAAAGATTGGTTCTCGAAATCATAACCAATTAAGCGCTGCAATCCAAAGTTAGTATTGTTGGTCATGAGGCGATTTCAAATTAATGAATACTCGTTCCAATGCGTTTGAATTGGTCAAAATTCCACCAAATAAAGAAAGCTTTACCCACTAAATTTTGCTCGGGGACAAAACCCCAATATCGACTATCTCGGCTATTGTCACGGTTGTCGCCCATGGCAAAATAATGGCCTTCCGGCACCTCAAAAGCGCCTTCACGACTCATGCTATTTTCTTCAATTAACACATCATGTTTGACTTCACCCAATTGCTCTTGAAGACGGTTTGCATGCACTTGATTTAGACCAGCACTTTCATAGGAGTAATCATCAATATAGGCCATATCTAGCTTTTGGCCATTAATATAAAGCTGTTTATCTTGGTACAAAATTTTATCGCCAGGCAAACCAACCACGCGTTTTATATAATCAATGGATGGATCTGGCGGATAATGAAAAACAAAGACATCGCCGCGTTTGGGATGATTAACCTCAATAAATGTTGCATTTAAAATAGGCACACGTAGGCCATAAGTAAATTTATTCACTAAAATAAAATCCCCGGCAAGCAAGGTTGGCATCATAGAGCCCGAAGGAATTTTGAATGGCTCTGCGACAAAAGAGCGAATCAAAAATACGATCAAAATTACCGGGAAAAAACTTTTTGAATATTCCACCAGCATTGGGTCTGGAGCGTTAGGTGCGCGATTCTTTCGCAACACAAATTTATCTAGCAACCAGATAAAACCTGTTATCAATAAAACCACTACCATGAATAATGCGAACATCATGCGATTTGCCCTTTAATCTTATTTATCTTCAACTCGTAAAATTGCCAAAAAAGCCTCTTGCGGAATTTCCACATTACCAACTTGTTTCATACGTTTTTTACCCTCTTTTTGCTTCTCAAGCAATTTCTTCTTACGGCTAATATCGCCACCGTAGCATTTGGCCAACACGTTCTTACGCATCGCTTTCACTGTTTCTCGAGCAATAATATTGGCCCCGATTGAAGCTTGAATCGCCACATCAAACATTTGACGAGGAATTAATTCTCGCATTTTAGCAGCCACTTCCCGTCCGCGATAAACAGCGTTTAATCGATGTACAATTAATGAAAGTGCATCTACACGATCGCCATTCACCATAATATCCAGCTTAACTAAATCCGCAGCTCGAAATTCTAAAAATTCATAATCCATCGAAGCATACCCACGCGAGACTGATTTGAGCTTATCAAAAAAATCAAGCACCACTTCATTTAAGGGCATTTCATAACTCAACATCACTTGCCTACCCATATATTGCATGTTTTTTTGCATGCCACGCTTACCCGTGCATAAGGTCATGACAGGTCCAACGTAATCTTGCGGCATGAGCAAGTTAATATTGATCATGGGCTCACGAATTTCTTCGATGCGTGATGGCTCTGGCAATCGGGAAGGATTTTCAATTTGAACGACTTCCCCTGACTTCAGCAACAACTCATAGACGACCGTAGGAGCCGTCGTAATCAAATCCATATCATATTCGCGCTCAAGACGCTCCTGCACAATCTCCATGTGCAACAAACCCAAGAAGCCGCAACGGAATCCAAAACCTAACGCAGTTGAGTTTTCAGGTTCAAACTGCAATGACGCATCATTTAAACGTAGTTTTTCCAAGGCGCTTCGCAAGGCCTCAAACTGGTTTGATTCAACTGGATAAAGCCCAGCAAAAACCTGTGGCTGGACTTCTTTAAAACCAGGGAGCGCTTCAGAGGCAGGCTTGTCAGCCAAAGTGACGGTATCACCTACTTTTGCGCTCGTTAATTCTTTAATACCTGCAATGATAAAACCCACTTCGCCGGCAGACAGTGATGACTTTTGAAATGATTTAGGGGTGAATACCCCAACTTCTTCACAGAGATGAACTGCACCTGTTGCCATTAAACGAATTTTATCTTTAGGCTTCAGCACACCGTCCACAACGCGAACCAGCATGACCACACCAACATAGTTGTCAAACCATGAGTCGATAATTAAGGCCTTGAGTGGCTTAGCAACGTCTCCCCTTGGCGCGGGCACTCTTGCAACCACCGCTTCAAGGACATCGCGCACCCCCTCACCCGTTTTAGCAGAGCATCGAACTGCATTTTGGGCTTCTATGCCAATCACATCTTCAATCTCTTGAATGACACGATCAGGGTCTGCAGATGGCAAATCAATTTTATTGAGAACGGAAGTGACTTCGACGCCCAAATCTAGCGCGGTATAACAATTTGCGACACTTTGAGCCTCAACGCCTTGACTGGCATCGACCACAAGCAAAGCCCCTTCACAGGCGGACAATGAGCGACTCACTTCATATGAGAAATCCACGTGACCTGGCGTATCAATCAAATTCAGTTGATAAATCTGGCCATCTAATGCGGTATATTTTAAAGCCGCGGTTTGCGCTTTAATTGTAATCCCACGCTCTCGTTCCAAATCCATAGAGTCTAGCACTTGCGATTCCATCTCACGGTCAGATAAGCCCCCGCATAATTGGATAATACGATCGGCTAGCGTCGACTTCCCGTGGTCAATGTGAGCGATAATGGAAAAGTTACGAATATTGTTCATAGATTCAGTGCAAAAATTATAACAACAAGGGCGCCTAAGCGCCCTTGCAACGTTCTACTATTGTTTGATTTTACAGTAATTAAGCCATGAGCACCATGAGATGCTCAATCCAGCTTACTTGGCGTCAGCAACTTTAACTGGAACATACAAAGTACTATCCCCTCGCTGCACTAGCACTGCCACTGTCTTACCATTAGGAATGGCAGCAAGCACTTTATTAAAACGCTCTATGGTTGGCACTTCATTATTGTTGATTCCAAGCACCACATCACCTCGACGAATGCCTGATAATGCTGCACTGCCTTGTGATTCAGTCACTAACAATCCAGTTTTACCATTTAAACTCTTTTTCTGCTGAGGCGTTAACTCGCGCAAGGCTAATCCGATCCGATTAATCTCTGGCTTAGCAGTCCCTTTATTTTGTGAAAGAACGTCATCTTTTTCAGATGGCGCTTCCCCAACGGTAACGGAAAGAGTTTTCAGCGCCCCTTTATGGAAAACTTCAGCATTCACTGTTTTTCCAGGCTTTACTGAACCTACAGCGCGGGGTAAATCGGATGATGAGTTAATTGCTTTTCCATCAAATTTTAAAATCACATCGCCAGCTTCAACACCGCCTTTGTCAGCAGGACCACTCTTCTCGACCCCCGCGACAAGCGCGCCGTTATTATTTTTCATGCCAAACGAATCTGCTAATTCCTTAGTAATTTCTTGAATTGAAACTCCAAGCCAACCACGAGAAATTTTTCCACCGGCTTTTAACTGGTTTGAGATATCAACCGCCACGTCAATCGGAATCGCAAAAGACAAGCCCATTGAGCCTCCACTGCGGCTATATATTTGCGAGTTAATACCAACTACTTCACCTTTTAAATTAAAGAGTGGTCCACCTGAGTTTCCTGGATTAATTGCTACGTCAGTTTGGATAAAGGGAACAAAATTTTCTTGAGGTAATGCACGTCCTTTGGCGCTTACAATGCCTGCTGTCATTGTATTTTCGAGGCCAAATGGGGAGCCAATTGCAGCAACCCATTCTCCAACTTTTAGTTGGTTTGGATCACCAATTGAGACCTTAGGTAAGCCAGTCGCATCAATTTTAAGCAATGCAATATCGGTGCGGCGGTCTGCGCCAATTATTTTAGCTTTATATTCTCGTCGATCTGATAATTTAACAATCACCTCATCGGCCTCATTGACCACGTGCGCATTCGTTAAAATATAACCATCTGCACTAATAATAAAACCCGATCCTAATGATTGAGATTTATAGTCCTGTTGAGGCGCTTGCCCCTGCCCTCTTGGCATACCAGGCATAGGTAAACCAAATCGACGAAATAATTCATTAAACTGTTCATCGTCTTGCATCCCCCCAAAAGGGTTACCAGCGCCCTGAACTACTTGGGTAACACTAATATTGACGACTGATGGTCCTTGCTTTTCTGCCAACTCTGTAAAGTCCGGCAATTCTTTTGCGAAAGCTGTTCCAGCAAGCGCAAGCAAAAGTGTAGAAATTGTGACTAATTTTTTGATCATATTTTCTCCTTTGTTTACATTGAAAATTAAATTTAATGCTTAGATGATGGCTCGGCCAATCGCAATATTACTGGGCGATATTGCGGATTAATAGTTGTAAATTGATTGTGACCTTTCAACCATAAATAACCCACAAACAAGCCCATTAATGCACCAACAGCGACATTTCGATCTTGATGCAGAGGGTCCGCAAAAATGGTGCTGCCTATAAGCGCCCCAACAATGAGGAGCGTTAAAGGAATTCCATACACTGCAAAAGAACTCCATAAAAGCGCCCCCTCCTCGAGACCAACTACAACGACTTCATCGACCTTTGCGTTGACACTATTTTTTGCCTTAAAAATACTCGGCCGATGGCCAAACAGTTTTCCCCAAATAGAAATACCGCAACCTCTAGATTGGCCGCATAAGCCACAAGGTTTGTTGCGAATAATTTCTAGGCTAGCAACATCTTGGTCGATGCTAATAACAATCGCGTTTTCTTCAATCATGTTTAGTTTTAATGCTAGAAAAATAGTGTGTCATTGTGAATGACTTTGAATTTTATTGCTGTAAATTTATTAGCTATTTCTTACTCTTGAAGTTTACAACATTTGCAAATTGCATGACAGCGCTTTCCGGCACTTCCCCCACCACCATAATTTGATGACCATCCTCCACTAAGCCATAAAAATTGGTCGCCCCTACAACGGCATGTCCAACTTTAGGGCGCCCGCCTTTAACAATGGGTTCAATAAAAACCGAAATAGAAGCTAAGCCATCTGAAAAAATCATTTGCGTCATCAGTCCAGTTTTGCCCTGGGCCGGCTGCTTCACCTGATCCACTTTACGATAACCCGTTGGAAGTTGTGCTACATCCCAATCCATTTCAGAATCACTCACTTTTGCTGGGGCATCTTGGTCCATTTCATACGATTTACTTGGATCAAACTTTGGCTTAAACCAATCCATATTTTGGTCATCCATCAGTGTAAGCTGGCTGAACGCAATTTGCTCTAACCCATCACCATGTTCGCTTAAAGTCATTGTTTTAAGTAACAAGCCATATTCTCTATCCAACCAGAATCTATAACCATAACGCATTTGATCACGCGGAGATAAATTGACCACAAATGCATCACGCCCACCGATTCTTTCTGTTCCCGCATTTTTTGCTTGGTAGCTAGCTTTTAGTGCGGCCAAATTACTTGGCAACAATGCAGGGAACATATTTTGTCCCCGCTTTTTTTCGATCATGATTTTTTCGTTTTTTGGACTAAAAATGGCAACATCAGAGCCCTGACTTAAAACCTCACGCGGCGCGCCATCTAAAACTACCATACGCGCGTATTCCCCTTGCCCATAATTCATATGCGTGAGTTGGACAGACTTTGAAGCGTTACCCGACTGATAAACAAACACGCCTTTATAGCTAAGTTCACGGGCTGCTTGTGAAGCTTTTTGCAACATTAACCACGGATCATCCTGGCCAGCAAAAGCATTGCTGGCAAATAAAGCAAATAGGCAAATCAACCCTCTAATCAATGTCGCTTTATTCAGCATTATTTTTCTTGAATAAACGATGCTGATTGAATGAAATAAGCGGTATTACTTGGCGACATAGACTGATGTGCTAACAAATACTCAGATGGCAGATTTTGTGCGATTTCGATCGGTGCATTTTTAGCTTCTTGTGTTTGTTGGTGCATGATAACCAAACTCACAAAAAATATAGCGGCTACTGAAGCAGCTAACGACCATACCTGAGGTGTATTTCTCAGTAAAGTGGCCTTAGGCGCCATCACGACAGGCTGTTTAGCGACTTCTTGCATGATGCGCGAGGTCATTCCCGGAGCGAGGACATTATTGCCGCGCATCACATCACCGATAACATGGTAAGTGTGCCAGCTTTTAGCTGCTTCGCCGTT
>CAJBIA010000094.1 GCA_903953055.1 uncultured Methylophilaceae bacterium | reverse complement strand
TTTCAAGTCCATTATTTTTTTGAATGCTACTCACCAAATGCGGCCGCATTGCAACACCGTTATTTGCAAGTACCGCCGTTGCTTGCGCAAGCTGCATCGGCGTGACAAGGGTGTAGCCTTGACCAATCCCGACAATGACGGTTTCACCTGGATACCATCGCTGTTTCCAGCGCCGCCACTTCCATTCAGGCGTTGGCAATATACCGGCTGTTTCAGACGCTAAATCTACCCCTGTTTTTTTACCAAAACCAAAGTGGCTAACAAATGAAGTAAGCCTATCAATCCCTAAATCTAATGCTAGGCCATAGAAAAAAGTATCACATGAAACGGTAATGGCTTTTTGTATATCGACCTGACCATGGCCGCCTGGCTTCCAATCGCGGTACTGGTGTGAACTTCCATTTAACGTATAAAACCCTGGATCACTAATACTAAATGGGGGTGATCGCCGACCTTCTTGCAATCCCGCCATCGCAACAAATGGCTTAAAAGTAGACCCCGGCGGATAGATCCCTCGTATTGGCCGATTAATTAATGGCCGATCAAGAGACTCATTGAGAGTTTTCCAAGTATCTTTATCAATGCCATCCACGAAAAGGTTAGGGTCGAATGTTGGCATGCTGACATAGGATAGAATTTCACCATTCTTGGGATTGATTGCCACCATCGCTCCGCGATGGTTTCCAAAAGCCTGCTCCCCAATTTCCTGCATTTTAGAATCTATCGACAGTATCAAATTGTCCCCTGGAACTGGCGGGGTACTTGATAAGACACGAACCGCTTCTCCATCCGCATCCATTTCGATTTGCTGAAACCCGGTGGTTCCATGGAGTTGTTTCTCGTAGTATTGCTCGACGCCTCCCTTTCCGATGTGGTCAGACCCCTTATAGTTAGAGAGATCCTCAGACTTTTCTAAAGCCCTTACATCAGCCTCGTTAATCCGGCCAATATACCCAATCATATGCACGCCAAGATTCCCTAATGGATAGTGCCTGAAGAGACGAGAACGAATTTCTACGCCTGGGAACTGATAATGATTTGCAGCAAATTTGGCTGCTTCCACTTCATTCAAATGCGTTCTGATTGGTACACTCTCAAAATTATGACTTTGTGCACGTAATTTATTAAATCGTTTACGATCTTCTGGGCTAACTTCTACCAACTCACTAATTTTACTAATGGTTTCTTCAACATTAGGTGTTTTTGAAGGGGTGATTTCTAAGGTATAAACAAAGAAATTTTGCGCCAATATCACGCCATTTCTATCGAGAATGAGCCCACGATTTGGAACAATTGGCACCAAAGAAACGCGATTATTTTCAGCGAGCGTCTGAAAATAATCATACTTCGTAATCTGCAAATAAAAAAAGCGTCCCAATAACACTGAAAAACAGATCAGAATTAACGCGCTTAATACACTGAGTCGCAAACCAAATTGGTAATGCTCAAGGGAGTGATTTTTAACCTCAAAACGCAAGCGCATAGAAATTATTGCTTACGAAATAACGTTTTTAAAGAAAAGCGAGAGTCAAGGACGAAATGCCACAACAAAATCCCCGTAAAGGATGGCGTGAAGTAAGTCCAGCCAAAATAATCACTACCTGAGAATAACTTCAGCAGCAACAGAATCAGTTGATTGACGAATAACAAAAGAAACACGTATCCCGATTGCTGCAATACGGTAAATAAGATTAGGCGCCGTTGATACATTAGCGCCAAAAATGCTGTCAGTGCATAAGCAAGCGCATTTTGTCCAAACAAATCGCCAGTGATTAAGTCCATCAGAATCCCAGCACTCCAAGCAATACCAATATTACAAATATGGGGTGCACGTAATATCCAAAATAACAAAACCAGAATCAGGAAGTCCGGCTTAATTTGCAGCAATAGCCCTGACCAAGGAAGTAATTGCAAAAAAAGCCCCGCTAGTAAACTAACGTAAAAATAACGTCGACTAAAGCGTTCCATGGCGCTTTCTCAACGAACTATTTTTCTTCGCTTCATTTGACTGATTATTAACATCCGCCTCAAGCACTTGATGAATCTCTTTAGCCACCAACTCATTAAGCTCGCTAGAAAGAATTAATACTTGGCGGTGATTCTGGATGCCGGCAACCGGCTTAGCGATAATTTGAGCAAATGGAGAGTTTGCGTTTGTTTTGACACTATCAACAACAGCAACGGCTAGGCCGGTTGGGTAAACACCATCAATCCCTGATGTCACCAATTTATCCCCTTTTTGAATATCCACATTGACTGGCAAATAGGGCAAGTTAAGTTTATTGTCACGACCATGGCCAAAAGCAATAGCTCGCAACGAATTACGTTCAATTTGAATAGGAATCGCAAGCTCTTTATCCGTGATCAAAGTGACTTCACTTGTATAAGAAAAAACTCGAGTCACTTGGCCTAAAACGCCAGCACCATCAACGACCACTTGGCCGAGTAACACATTTTTTGTGGTGCCACGATCTACAATCACTTTCTGGGTAAAGGGGTCACGCCCCGTATAGACAATCTCAGCCAAATTGGCTGAATGAACGCTCGCCTTTGTTGCATCCAGCAAGTTGCGTAAATCTTCATTTTCACTTTTAAGTGAAGCAAATGCTTGCAATTGCACGCCGTAAACTAAAGTCTGTTTTTTTAATGTATCAAGTTCTTGACGTAAGGATTGCTGGGAAACAAAGTATTTTGAAATATTGTCATAAAGCCTAAATGGACTATTTGCGACGGCCTGCAAGGGCTGGATAGCCGCCATCAGGGTCTGTCTCAAGCTAGATAGATATTCGAATTTGGAATCCGATGCCATTAGCAATAAAGAAAGAGTAGAAAAAACGATAAGCCGTGTGAATGGGCTAGGGCCATGTACAAAGAAACGAGTTGCTTGTTGTTGATCCATTAAGCGCTATATCGTCTAACCCGAAAAGTGGGAGAAGTGAAACAATGAAGGCTGCCCTAAGCAGCCTTCAAAAACATTAAAGTTGATTATTCGTGTGCAAAAATATTACCTAAGCGATCAATTTCTTCTAATGCACGGCCGCTACCACGGGCCACACAAGTCAGAGGATCTTCTGCGACCACAACAGGCAGACCTGTTTCTTCCATAATCAATCGATCTAAGTTATGCAACAATGCACCACCACCAGTAAGCACCATGCCTTTTTCAGCAATATCAGCACCCAATTCAGGGGGCGTTTGTTCAAGCGCTGATTTAACAGCACCAACAATAGCATTCAATGGTTCGGTCAACGCTTCTAAAATCTCGTTGCTAGAAATCGTGAATTTACGTGGCAAACCCTCTGCCAAGTTTCGGCCTGTCACTTCCATCTCTTTTACTTCACTACCAGGGAAAGCTGATCCAATATTCTTTTTAATCAACTCTGCGGTTGGCTCAGAAATTTGCATGCCATAGTTACGACGGATGTAATCAATAATCGCCTGATCAAACTTATCGCCGCCAACGCGTTCAGATTTTGCATAAACGATACCACCAAGTGAAATCACACCCACTTCTGTCGTACCACCACCAATATCAACCACCATAGAACCCGTTGCCTCAGCAACAGGCATATTCGCACCGATCGCAGCAGCCATTGGCTCCTCAATCAAATAAACACGACGCGCACCTGCACCAATTGCTGACTCACGAATTGCACGGCGTTCAACTTGCGTGGACCCTACTGGCACACAAATGATGATGCGTGGGTTTGGTGAAAATAATCGTGATTCATGAATTTTACGAATGAAGTACTTGAGCATTTGCTCAGTAATTGTAAAGTCCGCAATCACGCCATCCTTCATCGGACGAATGGCGCTAATATTGGCTGGAGAACGGCCAAGCATGCGCTTCGCTTCCGCTCCTACTGCCAACAATGTTTTCTTACCTGATGGCCCACCCTCAAGACGAATAGCAACAACTGATGGTTCATCAAGAACGATGCCCTTACCTCGGACATAGATCAACGTATTAGCGGTACCCAAATCGATGGCAATATCATTAGAGAAATAACTACTTAGAAAACCAAACATTGTTTTTATATCCTTAGCGAGCTGCTAACATTAGCGACAGTATGGGGGCGAATGTTTCGCGGCTGAAGTTATCTGTAAAATCAAGCTATAATACCTCATATATAACAAAAATTTAAGATTTGAGAGTACAAATGTCACTTAAAAGTGCAGATATTAAACGTATCGCTCATTTAGCGCGCATTGAAGTCAACGACATAGAAGCTGAAGCCACTTTAAGCAAATTAACAGGGATTCTCGGCTTAATTGAACAAATGCAAGCGGTCGATACAACAGGCATTGTCCCAATGTCGCATTCACAAGACGTCACACAACGGCTTCGTGAGGATATTGTCACCGAAAGCAACCAACGTGAACTGTTCCAATCTATAGCCCCAGCTGTTGAAGAAGGCCTATATCTTGTTCCTAAAGTTATCGAATAAAAAATACAAATGATTAATAAAAGCCTTAAACAACTTGGAGCGATGCTCCAAGGTAAAGAAATTTCTAGCGTCGAATTAACGCAAGAGTTTTTAAACAGGATTGACCGTCTTAATCCCGAGATTAATGCGTTCATTACCTTAGATAAAGACAGAACGCTTTCCCAAGCAAGACGCGCCGATGAAATGTTATCTGCTGGCAAAGGCACGGCCTTAACTGGATTACCTATCGGCCAAAAAGATATTTTTGTAGCTAAAGGCTGGCGAACAACCTGCGGCTCAAAAATGCTCGAAACCTTTATCGGACCATACGACGCTGACATTATCGAACGTTTTGATGCCGCCGGCGCAGTCAATTTGGGTAAAACCAATATGGATGAATTTGCGATGGGGTCATCTAACGAGACCAGCTATTTTGGCAAAGTACAAAACCCATGGGATAGGAATCGAGTCCCTGGTGGCAGTTCTGGCGGGAGCGCAGCAGCTGTTGCAGCAAGATTATGTGCGGCCGCAACTGGCACCGACACCGGCGGATCCATACGGCAACCAGCATCTTTATGCGGCCTTTCTGGCCTTAAACCAACGTATGGTTTAGCGTCTCGTTTTGGCATGATTGCCTTTGCGTCCTCATTAGACCAATCAGGGCCGATGGCAAAATCATGCGAAGACATGGCGTTAATGATGAACGTCATCACTGGCTTTGATAAACGCGACTCCACCAGCTTAAATCGCGAAAAAGAAGATTACACAAGAGCGTTAAATAAACCGCTTGCTGGCTTAAAGGTTGGCTTACCGAAAGAGTATTTTGCTGAAGGACTAGGTCCAGAGGTTGCTAAAGTAGTCCAAGAAGCGATTGTTGAATACAAAAAACTCGGCGCTCAAATTGTCGATATCAGCTTACCGAACACCCAACTTTCTATTCCGGTCTACTACGTCCTTGCACCAGCTGAGGCTTCAAGTAATTTATCTCGTTATGACGGGGTACGTTATGGCCATCGCGCTAAAGAATATGGCGACTTAATGGACATGTACTGTAAGAGCCGTGCTGAAGGCTTTGGCGCTGAAGTTAAACGCAGGATTTTAATTGGGACTTATGTATTGAGCGCTGGCTACTATGATGCTTATTACTTAAAAGCCCAACAAATTCGCCGTTTAATCGCACAGGATTTTGAGAATGCATTTAAGCAATGCGACATCATCATGGGACCAACTGCACCGTCCACCGCTTTCAAAACTGGTGAAAAAGCTGATGACCCTGTTGCGATGTACCTACAGGACATTTACACCATTGCCGTGAATTTGGCTGGGTTACCTGGCATGAGTATCCCTGCTGGATTTGCCCCTAGTGAAGATGGCAAACGCTTGCCTGTTGGCTTACAAATTATCGGCAATTATTTTGATGAAGCACGGATGCTTAACGTTGGCCATGCTTATCAACAAGTCACAGATTGGCACACACAAATGCCAGAGGGAATTGAATAATGGAATGGGAAGTCGTTATTGGGCTAGAAACCCACACCCAGTTACAAACCAAAACTAAAATTTTTAGTGGCGCCTCTACTGCTTTCGGCTCTGAGCCAAATACCCAAGCCTGCGTCGTGAGTTTAGCTTTTCCAGGTGTATTGCCAGTGCTGAATCAAGAAGCAGTGAAATGCGCAATTAAATTTGGCTTGGCCGTGAATGCGGAAATTGCGCCTCGATCAGTATTCGCACGAAAAAATTATTTTTATCCAGACTTGCCTAAAGGCTATCAAATTAGCCAATACGAATTACCGGTTGTGGGTAAGGGCAGCATGACCATTCAAGTGGGCTCTGGCGACAACGCTTACGAAAAAACCATCCGCATTACCCGTGCTCACCTAGAAGAGGATGCAGGCAAATCCGTGCACGGCGCACAAGAAGGCATGTCAGGAATTGACCTAAACCGAGCAGGGACACCACTACTCGAAATTGTGACGGAACCAGACATGCGCTCAGCTGCAGAAGCAGTGGCTTATGCTAAAAAACTGCATGATTTAGTGCAATGGATAGGGATTTGTGACGGAAACATGCAAGAAGGCAGCTTCCGTTGTGACGTGAACGTTTCAGTGCGCCCAAAAGGGTCAGACAAGCTCGGCACACGTCGCGAAATTAAGAACTTAAACTCATTCAAGTTTATGCAACAAGCCATTGAGTTTGAGACCCGATGGCAAATTGAAACACTAGAAGATGGCGGTTCGATTCACCAAGCCACTGTGCTCTTTAACCCTGATACAGGCGAAACGCGTGCCATGCGAAGCAAAGAAGAAGCAAACGATTATCGCTACTTCCCAGACCCTGACTTATTGCCCTTAGCGATATCAGAAAACGACATTAATACAGTTAAAGCTCAGATGCCTGAATTGCCAGAAGCCATGAAAGCTCGCTTTGAAGCGCAATTCGGTTTAGCACATTACGATGCAAATGCGCTTACTGGATCACGAGGAACAGCCGATTATTTTGTTGCCACTGTAAACGAAGGCAGTGATGCTAAATTGGTGGCTAACTGGGTAATGGGCAGTATTTCAGCAAAACTCAATGCCGAAGACAAAGACATTTCAGCGTCCCCAATTTCCCCAAGCGGATTAGCAAGCCTCATCAAACGCATTCAAGACGGTACCATTTCTAACAATGCTGCCAAACAAGTTTTTGAGGCTATGTGGGCCGGTGAAGGTGATGCAGATCAAATCATCGAAAGCAAAGGTCTAAAACAAGTTTCTGATACCGGCGCAATTGAGGCGATTGTCGATGAAGTACTTGCAGCAAACGCATCAATGGTTGAAGAATTTAAAGCCGGAAAAGAAAAGGCTTTTAACGCACTTGTTGGTCAAGCCATGAAGGCTTCCAAGGGCAAAGCCAACCCAGCACAAGTCAATGAAATACTGAAAAAGAAACTTGGTGCGTAATACAAAAAAGGGCGATTAAATCGCCCTTTTTTATTATTTAAATAAAACTAAATCCCATAGGTGTTGCGATAAGCTTGCACCGCGGGTTTAAACGCCGCCAAATCTGTCGCACCATCCAAAAAGGTAATCAAGTCGGCCAAGCTGGCAATTTTAATCACCGGCATACCATAATCTTTTTCGACTTCTTGCACAGCAGATAAGTCACTCAAACCTCGCTCTTGTCGGTCAATTGCAATCACAACACCGGCTGGAATAGCCCCTGCAGCTTTGATCATATCGACAGATTCACGCACTGAGGTACCCGCTGAAATGACATCATCTACAATTAATACACGGCCTTGCAATGCTGCACCAACAATCATACCGCCTTCGCCGTGGTCTTTCTCTTCTTTGCGATTGTAAGCATAGGGTAAGTTGTGACCGACCCTTGCCAGCGCAATCGAGATGGTGGCCGCCAAGGTGATCCCCTTATAGGCCGGACCAAACACCATATCAAACTTGACGCCTGATTTCAAAATCGCTGCAGCATAAAATTCGCCAAGCTTCATCAAACTTTCGCCATCGTTAAACAAGCCTGCATTAAAAAAATAAGGGCTTAAGCGACCCGCTTTTGTTTTAAACTCACCAAAGCGTAGCACCTCTTTTTTAATAGCAAAATCGATAAACTGCGCGGTAAAATCTGTCTGTTCTGCTGGCATATCCGTCTTCTAAAATCTTTAAGGAATCATCTTGCTTAGAATTATATCTGCAAATCTTAACGGTATCCGCTCCGCTGTGAATAAAGGTTTTTTCCCTTGGATGCAAAAACAAAATGCCGACTTCATTTGCCTACAAGAATTGAAAGCCCAAGAAGCAGACATGACCCCAGAAATGCACGCACCAACTGGTTATCAAGGCTACTTTCATTATGCAGAAAAAAAAGGTTATAGCGGTGTTGGTATCTACAGCCAACATAAACCAGACAAGGTAATTGTTGGTTTAGGCTATGAAGACATTGATGCCGAAGGGCGTTATATTGAATTGCAATTTGAAAATCTTCATGGCAAAAAAATGAGTATTGTTTCGCTCTACCTGCCATCAGGTTCTAGCGGTGAAGATAGACAGCAAGTGAAATTTAGCGTGATGGAGCGCTTTTATCCTCACTTAGAAGCCCTCAAGACCAGCGGGCGTGAAGTGGTTGTATGTGGTGACTGGAACATTGCCCACCAAGAAGCTGACCTGAAGAACTGGAAAGGGAATAAAAAGAACTCCGGCTTTTTACCCGAGGAACGCGCTTGGATGACGGACATATTTAGTAAGCTAGGCTGGATAGATGCTTACCGAAAAGTCCACCCTGACACCACAGATGCATGCTACACATGGTGGAGCAACCGAGGCCAAGCCTGGGATAAAAACGTCGGATGGCGCATTGACTATCAAGTGACAACCCCTGATATTGGCAGCTCAGCAAAACAGTGCGAAATTTATAAAACGGAGCGATTCAGTGACCACGCTCCGCTTATTATTGATTACTCCATTTAACAAAAAAGCCCGCTGATGCGGGCTTTTTTATAACTAAACTTTATGCCTAAAATGGAATGTCGTCCTCAAAAGCATCGAAGTCTCCACCACTGGCAGGCGCACTTGCTGGCGCTGTTTGTGTTGGACGTGCAGCACTTTGTTGTGAAGGTGATGGCATGCTTTGATCTTCATCCATCGCTTCATAAGTGTTACTACCGCCACCATCACGACCGCCTAACATTTGCATTTGGTCAGCAATAATTTCTGTTGTATAACGATCTTGGCCTTCTTTAGTTTGCCACTTACGAGTTTGCAAACGACCTTCTACATAAACAGGGCGCCCTTTTTTTAGGTATTCACCAGCAATTTCAGCCAACTTGCGATACATCACAATATTGTGCCATTCCGTGCGCTCTTGTTTTTGGCCACTTTTATCTTTCCAACTATCCGTGGTAGCAATACTGAAGTTACAAACCGCTTCTCCATTTGGCATGAAACGCACTTCTGGATCACGACCCAAATTGCCTACCAAAATTACTTTATTTACTGATGCCATATTTTACTCTCCTATTAATTTCAGCGCGGCAGCTTCATCCCAATTTTGCTGCAAATCCACTTTTAAAATCACCATGCCTTCATCGGCTAATACGACTGTTTCACGAACCCCTGACAATGCTGCGAGTTTTTTTGCTAATGTCTTGGCATTAGCCTCGCTCATTTCTTTGATGTGAAACATCCTACTTTTTACTGCTGGCGGTGCCTTCATGCTTAACCCTAGTAGCAACCATAATGCCATTAAAACACTACAAAAAACAAATACTGATGCATAGCCATAATAGTGGGATAAGTAACCGCCAACGGTTCCGCCTACAAACACGCCTAACGATTGCGTTGTATTGTAAACACCTATTGCAGTTCCTTTGGATGCAGCAGGGGCAATTTTAGTAATAATTGAAGGCAAAGATGCCTCGAGCACATTAAATGCCACAAAATAAGCTCCAAGGGAAAAGACGATCCCCCAGAAATGTTCAATCGAAAAGGCAAATGCCAACTGCGCTGCCAGCATCACGGCAATCGCTCCAACAAAAACTTGCTTTAACTTAGCCTTTTTCTCGCCATAGATAATTGCAGGCACCATAAGCACGAATGAAATAACCAAGACCGGCAAGTAAATCAACCAATGGTCATTTGCACCCATCCCGCTCGTTTTTTTAATCGCGAATGGCACCACAACAAACATCGCCATTTGGGCCGCATGTAGGGCAAAAATTCCGTAATTCAATCGCAGTAATTGAACGTCTTTGAGGACTTCTTTGAGCTTGCCTGTTTTGGCCTGCGCATCAGAGTGAAAGCTGCTCGTTACAGGATCCGGCACCACAAACTTCACCACAAAAATCGCAGTGGTGGCCAAGACTGCTGTCATCAAAAAGATCCCTGGTATGCCTATCCATTGATTAAGCACTGGGCCCATAATTAAGGACATCGCAAACGTAATTCCAATGGTGCCACCTATCATTGCCATGGCTTTAGTGCGATGTTCTTCTCTTGTCAGATCGGCGACGAGTGCAGTCACCGCGGCAGATACTGCACCAGCACCTTGTATACTTCGCCCTAAAATAATCATCGGCAAATCCTGCGCAAAGCCCGCGACCAAACTTCCTATGACAAATAAGATTAATCCAACATAAATGACCCGTTTTCGACCAAACCGATCAGAAGCGATGCCAAAAGGTAATTGAAAAATGGCTTGTGTCAGGCCGTATGCACCAAGTGCAAGGCCAATCATTAGATGACTTTTACCACCCGGAAGCGTTTCAGCATAAATGGCAAAGATCGGCAAAATAAGAAACATGCCGAGCATGCGCAATCCATAAATTGAAGCCAAACTAATGCTGGCACGCAACTCTGTAGAATTCATTTTGTCTATTGAAGGATTGGATGACATGAAATTGATTAACTTTATCTTTTAACTTGCGTATATTAACAGGTTGCCCACTTTATTTGATGTGCTCATAAAAAGAGTTAATAGCGATAGCGTGTTTTTTGCATCATCCTTAGGCAACTTTCTGTTTTAATAAATTATTTTAGGCTATACATAAATTGATGGATTTCATTCGTATTCGCGGTGCCCGCACGCACAATCTTAAAAATGTTTCGTTAGATTTACCAAGAAACAAAATGATTGTGATCACCGGCCTTTCTGGTTCAGGTAAATCTTCACTCGCATTCGACACGCTTTATGCTGAAGGTCAACGCCGCTATGTAGAATCTCTTTCAGCTTATGCCCGTCAATTCTTGGCTCGCATGGATAAGCCTGATGTCGACTTGATTGAGGGCTTATCTCCAGCGATCTCTATCGAACAAAAATCGACATCTCACAACCCGCGTTCAACCGTTGGGACAGTGACAGAAATTCACGATTATTTACGTTTGCTTTATGCCCGGGCAGGCGACCCAGAATGTCCTGAACATCACATCAAACTAGAAGCGCAAACTGTTTCGCAAATGGTTGATAGCGTTTTAGCGCTTCCCGAAGACACCAAGTTAATGATTTTGGCGCCAGTGGTACGAGAACGCAAAGGCGAACAAGTCGATCTATTTAATGAACTTAAAGCGCAAGGGTTTGTAAGAATTCGTGTAGATGGTGAGATTTATGAGCTAGATGCTCCCCCTGCACTCACTAAAACGACCAAGCACTCCGTGGACGTTGTCGTCGACAGATTAAAAGTACGTGCTGACATGAAGCAACGGATTGCTGAGTCATTTGAAACTGCACTTCGTTTAGCTGATGGCAAAGCCATCGGGATGGAAATGGATAGCAACAAAGAACATCTGTTTTCAGCTAAATTTTCATGTCCATCTTGCGATTACTCATTGGCTGAACTTGAGCCTCGTTTATTTTCATTCAACAACCCGATGGGCGCTTGTCCAAAATGTGATGGCTTAGGGCAAATGAGTTTTTTCGACCCCAAACGCGTGGTGGCATTCCCACATTTATCGCTCGCAGCAGGTGCAATCAAAGGATGGGATAAACGCAATCAGTTCTACTTCCAATTGCTTACGAGTCTTGCAACTCATTACAAATTTGATCTTGAAACAACCTTTGAAGAATTGCCTGCGTATATTCAGCAAATTTTGCTAAATGGTAGCGGTAAAGAAGAAATCGCCTTCAAGTATCTCAATGAGCGTGGCTCATTCTTTGAAAAGCGTCACAGCTTTGAAGGCATTCTGAATAACCTTCAACGCCGCTATCACGAAACCGACTCCACAACCGTTCGCGAAGAACTGGCGAAATATCTTAATTCACAAACATGTCCTAGTTGTGCAGGAACAAGGTTGCGCACTGAAGCGAGACACGTAAAGGTGGGTGGTAAAAACATCCATGAAGTTTGTGAGGTGCCTTTGAAGCAAGCACTCACATTCTTCGAAACAATTAAACTGCAAGGGCAAAAGCTTGCCATTGCCGATAAAATTGTTAAAGAAATTAGCAGTCGATTAAAGTTTTTAACCAATGTAGGCCTAGAATATCTATCACTTTCTCGCTCTGCTGAAACCCTATCAGGGGGGGAAGCGCAACGCATTCGATTAGCCTCTCAAATTGGATCTGGCTTAACCGGAGTGATGTACGTTCTTGACGAACCTTCTATCGGTTTGCATCAACGTGACAATGACCGATTGTTGGAAACGCTGAAACGTTTGCGCGATATTGGCAACAGCGTGATTGTGGTTGAACACGATCAAGACGCAATTATGGCGGCAGATTACGTAGTCGATATCGGCCCAGGCGCTGGGGAACATGGTGGCCAAATTGTCGCGGAAGGTACGCCAGCAGAAATTCAAAGCAATCCAAATTCTCTGACCGGCCAATATCTCAGCGGCAAAAAACAAATTACCTATAATCACAAACGTCACCAGCCTGATCCAACTCGCTGGTTATCACTCTCACACGCTACAGGGAACAACTTAAGAGACGTCACACTTAAATTGCCTGTTGGATTACTTACCTGCGTAACTGGGGTATCAGGTTCTGGGAAATCCACCCTCATTAATGACACCCTTTATCGCGTTGTCGCGCAACATTTATATGGAAGCTCTACTGAGCCAGCGCCTTTTGACGGCATTGAAGGATTAGAGTTTTTCGACAAAGTGGTTGACGTAGATCAGAGTCCAATTGGTCGCACGCCACGATCAAATCCTGCGACTTACACCGGCTTATTTACACCGATTCGGGATTTATTCGCTGGCGTTCCAGAAAGTCGAGTACGTGGGTATGGCCCTGGCCGTTACTCATTTAACGTAAAAGGTGGTCGTTGTGAAGCTTGCCAAGGGGATGGCGTTTTGCGTGTAGAAATGCACTTCTTACCAGATGTTTATGTGCCTTGCGATGTATGTAAGGGCCAACGATACAATCGGGAAACGTTAGAGATTAATTATAAAGGTAAGAATATCCGCGAAGTGTTGGAAATGACCGTGGAACAAGCCCACGTATTTTTTAGCGCAGTCCCCGTGGTACAACGTAAACTTAAAACTCTCTTAGATGTTGGTTTGGGCTACATCACCCTTGGCCAATCGGCGACAACACTTTCAGGCGGTGAAGCGCAGCGGGTAAAACTCGCACTCGAGCTTTCAAAGCGAGATACTGGTCGCACTTTATACATTCTCGATGAACCAACAACTGGGCTTCATTTTGCAGACATTCAGTTGCTACTAGATGTCATTCATCGATTACGTGATGCTGGGAATACCGTGGTCATTATTGAGCACAATTTAGATGTCATCAAAACTGCGGATTGGTTAATTGATATGGGACCAGAAGGGGGCGATGGCGGTGGCACGATTTTAGTGGAAGGCTCGCCAGAGAAAGTAGCTGAATGTGCAGACAGTTACACTGGAAAATATCTAAAGACGATGTTGAACTAATGCGAATTTAAATCTATGGGATTTCGGCACTATTCATACGTGCCTGAATGATCCCCGTTTTTCGCATTAATCCCCTAGCTTGACGATGCTTATCGTAGTACCTTGGATTTGGAACCATCGCCGCTAACTTTGCAGCCTGCTCAGCATCAAGATTTTTAGCGCTGGTATGGTAATAATATTTTGCGGCCGCTTCTGCCCCAAAAATTCCATTCCCCCATTCAATCACATTCAAATAAATCTCAAAGATGCGACGTTTGCTCATTGTGGCTTCAAGCATCACCGTAATCATAGCTTCTTCTAATTTACGCCACGGTGTGCGCTTTGTAGATAAAAACAAATTCTTGGCCAGTTGTTGACTAATGGTTGATCCTCCAGCCACCACCTTGCCTTTCTTTATATTTTTTTCATACGCTTTTTGAATGCCGTCCCAATCAAAACCTTCATGGTCAACAAATTTAGCATCTTCGGCAGCGATTAAGGCACGTTTTAAATTGGGAGAAATGTTTTGATAGTCGACCCAACGATGTTTTAGAACAGCACCAGGGTTGTCTTCTTGCAAGACCTCTAGTCGATCTTCCATGAAAGCACTGGTTGAAGGATTATGGTGGACCCACCAATATATGTGAGAAAAAATCCAGATCTGATAAAACACAATAACGATTGCTAACCACTTAAGCACACGCCAAAAAGTAGGGAGAGAATTCATGCGCTAAGCTTTGGCCTGTTGTTTAAACATCTCAATCACTGGTGCAGTTGGAGGGTGAACACCTCGCCATACAAAAAATGCTTCTGCCGCCTGCTCAATAAGCATGCCTAGACCATCAAAAACAATTGCGCCCTGTTGCTTCGCAAATATCATGAACGGCGTTATGCGTCCGTACATCATATCGTAAGCTAAAGCATTGGATGCAAAGATGCCGCTCGGAAGTGGCAATTGACTATCACTTAGCCCTGCGGAAGTGGCATTAATCACGATATCAAACTGTTGCCCATGCAAATCATCAAAAGCATAAGCGCTAACAGAAACATAAAGCAATTCACCACGCGCTTCGACACGTTTGACCATATTGAGGGCTTTATCCAAGGTGCGGTTCGTAATAATCAGCAGTTCAGGCTGGGCCGCTAGAATCGGATGAAGCACGCCTTCCGATGCACCACCTGCACCAATGAGCAAGACTCGCTTACCTGAAAACGACACTCCGATATTTTTAGTGATGTCACGCACCAATCCAATGCCATCCGTGTTATCCCCAATGATGCCTTGCGCATCAAAGATCAATGTATTCACCGCACCGGCGTCTTGAGCTCGCTCAGTTAATCGGTTTGCCATTGCAAACGCTTCCAGCTTAAAAGGGACGGTAACATTTGCACCTTTAAACCCCTGTGCAATCAAGCCATGAACGGTATGGGCGAAACCATCTAATGGAGCAAGAACCCGCTCGTACTGGATATCTTGATGCGTTAATTGCGCGAATGCATGATGAATCACAGGTGACTTGCTGTGTTCTATTGGATTTCCAATAACGGCGTAAAAGTCGGTCATTTGAACCACTTAACTATTAAAATTAAGC
Organism: uncultured Methylophilaceae bacterium; assembly: GCA_903953055.1. GTDB lineage: Bacteria > Pseudomonadota > Gammaproteobacteria > Burkholderiales > Methylophilaceae > Methylopumilus_A. The sequence goes on along the minus strand of CAJBIA010000094.1, from coordinate 20,543 downwards.
GTTAGTCCAAGGCAAGTCGGCGACTTTCCAACCGTTAAGTTTGCAACGTTGTTTATTATCTGGCGTTGCTTCACCCTCAAAACCTTCAAGCATATTGTAGGCTTCTGTAAAGCCAAGTTGCGCCGCTAGTACTGCAGCATTATGAGAACGACCACCCGTGCGGCACATAAAAATAGTCAATAATTCTGGATCAAGTTGCGACTTAATTTGCGCAGCAAAATCTGGATTAGCCACCATACCAGGATAAAACGCCCATTCAATATGGCTTGCTTGCGGCACTCGGCCCACCAATTCCAATTCAGCCCTAGTACGTACATCCACGAGCTTAGCATTCTTGGTTAACTGCAAAACTTGGAAAGCCTCCTGAGGGGTTAATGCACCCGCATAAGGGAGATTTAAATCTATAGCACGTTGTTTTGCTTTTTCTAAAATAGGTGAGAGCGTTTCCATAACAATTCCTTTATTAAAATCTTAACAGCACTTGGAAAGTATAGCGGCATTTGAGATGAATCACACATATGCACCATATTAGTGCGCCTTTTATTGTGAAGCACAAGCATAGTGCGAGTTGTTGTTATTCTCTTTTCCATCTATCTGTGTAAAAATAAGCGGGTATCCAAATACTCGATTGGCATGGATTCTGCTAGTGAATCATGTCAAGTTTTTGTTTATTTACAAGCGTAATCTAGGAGAATCAAATGGCAATCGCCGACGTAATGAAATTAGTCAAGGACAATGATATCAAGTTTGTTGATTTCCGGTTCACAGACACTCGTGGTAAAGAACAGCATGTTACTGTGCCTGTTTCAGCATTTAATGAAGAAAAATTTACTGAAGGCCATGCATTTGACGGTTCTTCAATTGCTGGCTGGAAAGGCATTCAAGCCTCTGACATGCAATTGATGCCTGACCCAGATACTGCAAACATTGATCCATTTATGGACGAGCCAACATTGATTTTAACCTGTGACGTTGTTGATCCTACCGACGGCAAAGGCTATGACCGCTGCCCACGTAGTTTGGCAAAACGCGCTGAAGCTTACTTAAAATCAAGCGGTATCGGCGATACCGCTTACTTTGGTCCAGAACCAGAATTCTTCATTTTTGACTCAGTCCAATGGGACGTGAGCATGAGCGGTAGCTCAGTTCGAATCAACTCTGAAGAAGCGCCATGGTCTTCAAATGATAAATTCGAAGGCGGAAACATTGGTCACCGTCCAACGGTTAAAGGTGGCTACTTCCCAGTGCCTCCTGTTGATTCTTTACAAGACGTACGTTCTGCAATGTGTATTGCGCTTGAAGAGTTAGGCATTCCAGTAGAAGTGCATCACCACGAAGTGGCTGGTGCTGGTCAATGTGAAATCGGTACGAAATTCAGCACATTAGTTCAACGTGCTGACTGGACTCAAGTATTGAAATATGTGGTACTAAATACAGCCCACGCTTATGGAAAAACAGCGACTTTCATGCCAAAACCATATGCGGGTGATAATGGTTCAGGTATGCACGTTCACCAATCCATCTGGAAAGATGGCAAAAACTTATTCGCTGGTAACGGCTATGCAGGCTTGAGTGATTTTGCGCTTTACTACATTGGCGGCATTATCAAACACGCTCGCGCATTGAATGCGATTACTAACCCAAGTACTAACTCATACAAACGTTTAGTACCTGGCTTTGAAGCGCCTGTGAAATTAGCCTATTCAGCTAAAAACCGCTCAGCTTCAATCCGTATCCCATTTGTGCACTCAGACAATGCACGTCGTGTTGAAGCACGTTTCCCAGATCCAACAGCTAACCCATATTTGGCATTTAGTGCATTAATGATGGCTGGTTTAGATGGCGTTCAAAACAAGATTCACCCAGGTGAAGCTGCAACTAAAGACTTGTACCATCTTCCACCAGAGGAAGATGCTTTGATCCCAACAGTCTGCTCTTCATTAGAGCAAGCGCTTGAATACCTCGATAAAGACCGTGAGTTCTTAACTCGTGGCGGTGTATTCAGCGATGACTGGATTGATTCATATATCGACTTGAAAATGGGTGAAGTTAATAACGTACGTATGACACCTCATCCTATTGAGTTTAGTATGTACTACAGTTGCTAATGCGTTTTTAAATCAGCACCTAAAAAAAGGCGGGGTAACCCGCCTTTTTTTATGCCTAGCAAACTCATTAGCAATTTACTAATATAGCGATATTAATAGCATCCTCAGCAGGAATTTAAGCGCACAATAGGGGTATTGCCATTTCATTCTGGCACGCAGGTTGCTTATAGTTAAATATGGAACAACAAATACCTTCATCATTTGCGGGACTTGAACATCTTGCAACAGCAGTTATTTTGCTCAACAAAACACGCCATGTGGTCTATGCCAATCCTGGCGCAGAAATATTGTTTGCATTTAGCGCTAAAAAAATTAATGGATCAACAATTTCGCAGGTATTTCCTGGCTGCGAACTTCTTCTTTCTGCTGTTGAAAATGCGATTAGTACAAATAGTCCATTCCGTGAACATGAGTTTGTAATCACCGCGACGAGGCAAAATTCTTTGGCAGTCACCTGCACGGTGACGCCTGTAGATCAACAAGATATTTGCCTCATGCTTGAATTTCAGCAAATGGATCAGCAATTGCGGATAGCACGTGAAGAGCGGATGCTAGTTCAACAACAAGCCAACGCTGAATTGTTAAGAAATTTAGCGCATGAAATTCGTAATCCACTTGGTGGTTTACGTGGCGCGGCGCAATTGCTTGAACATGAACTTCCGCAAGCCAGTTTGAGGGAATATACACAAGTCATTATTAAAGAGGCTGATCGACTTCAGCTATTAATGGATAGATTGTTAGTTCCACACCGCGTACCAAAATATGAACCAACCAATATTCATGAAGTGCTAGAGCGTGTTAGAAGTTTATTATTGGCTGAATCTCCTTCTGGTTTTTCAAAAAATTCACCCAAAATTACGGTGCGCCGCGATTATGACACCAGCCTTCCAGAGATCATCGGCGACAGAGAAAAGCTCATCCAAGCCGTGCTTAATATTGCACGCAACGCTGCGCAAGCCATGCAATCCGTTGGCCAAACAGACTGCCAAATTATTTTAAGAACCAGAGCTGAGCGACAAGTAACGCTCGCTAAAAAACGCTATCGAGTGGCAATTAAATTGCAAATTATCGATAACGGTCCAGGCATCCCAGCCAATATCCGTGAACGCATTTTCTTCCCTCTAGTTTCGGGGCGAGAAGGCGGTTCAGGATTAGGATTAACGCTTGCCCAAACCTTTATTACACAGCACCACGGAATGATTGAATGTGATAGCGAACCAGGTCAAACCTGTTTTACGATTTTGCTTCCAATTGAAGCCTCTGTAATCAAAGGTTTTGAAGTAAAACAATAGTCATTAAGAATAGATATTAATTAATAGGTGCCCCCATGAAACCAATTTGGATTATCGACGACGACAAATCAATACGCTGGGTATTTGAAAAAGCATTGGCTCGGACAGAAATGGAATTTAAAACATTCTCATCCACACCAGAAGCATTAAACGCCCTTGAAGATGAAACACCACAAGTGATCGTCAGTGATATTCGGATGCCGAATGGCTCAGGCTTAGACTTTTTACAGGTCATCAAACAACGCTTGCCAGATGTTCCCGTGATCATCATGACCGCTTATTCTGATCTAGAAAGTGCCGTTGCGGCATTTCAAGGTGGCGCTTTTGAATATCTAGCAAAGCCCTTTGACGTTGACCAGGCAATTGAAGTCATTCGCCGCGCGGTAGAAGAAAGTCAATACAAAACCAGTGATACTTCAATTGTTGAAGAAACCCCTGAAATTATTGGCCAAGCAGCCTCTATGCAAGAAGTTTTTCGGGCCATAGGCCGATTAAGTCGCTCACACGCGACTGTCTTAATTAATGGCGAATCTGGTACCGGTAAGGAGCTAGTCGCAAGCGCATTACATCGCCATAGCCCACGTGCGGATAAGCCATTTATCGCAATTAATACTGCCGCCATTCCGAAAGATTTATTGGAATCAGAATTATTTGGCCATGAGCGTGGTGCGTTTACTGGGGCTCAGGCCGCCAGACGAGGTCGTTTTGAACAAGCTGACGGCGGTACCTTATTTTTAGATGAAATTGGCGACATGCCTGCTGAACTACAAACACGCCTATTACGCGTACTTTCCGATGGGCAGTTTTATCGTGTAGGCGGCCACCAGCCCGTTAAAGTCAATGTCCGGATTATTGCGGCTACCCATCAAGACCTTGAAGATAGAGTCAAAGCGGGTCTATTTCGTGAAGATTTATTCCATCGTTTAAATGTGATTCGTCTTCGCCTACCAGCACTAAGAGAACGCTCTGAAGACATCCCTTTGTTAGTGAAGCATTTTTTACAACACAGCGCCAATGAGCTCAACGTAGATCCAAAACAACCAACTGTGGCTGCATTGAAATACTTATCAAGCTTAAATTGGAGCGGCAACGTTCGCCAACTTGAAAATGTATGCCATTGGTTAACCGTCATGGCGCCAGGCCAGAATATTGACGTGGCAGACTTACCACCCGAGCTGAAAGAAGACTCTGCTAGATCAGTCAATGAAGCTTCATGGCAAGATGCATTAGCGGCTGAGGTTGCTGGTGCATTAAATCGAGGCGAACAAAATATTCTCGAAACACGCGCTAATGAATTTGAAAAAATTCTTATTACAAAAGCCCTACAGCATACTGGTGGCAGAAGAATTGAAGCGGCCACACAGCTTGGTATGGGTCGAAATACCCTAACACGCAAAATTCAAGAACTCGATATTGATGAATAACTCCCTGTGATGCCTAATGAAAATCATTAGGCATCTTTAATGACTACGGGTAGTGCTTAGTTTTTAAAGAAGCGTAATATTCATCCATACGTTAAGTCACTAAGACTAAGCGAATCAAAATAATATTAGGAGAATTACTATGTGGACTAAACCAGCTGCTACTGAAATGCGTTTTGGCTTTGAAGTTACTATGTACGTAATGAACAAGTAATTTTTAAAGATTCAAAAAAGGGAGCCTTGGCTCCCTTTTTTATTGTCTTTTATTCAAGACTTACTTTACTTAGGCAAAGGGAAATCCTTGGGTAACAACACCCAAATCCTTCCCGATTGTTTCATCGATCCAGCCATCTTCCCTGCATCTGGCCCTGATCCCCAAAAAAAATCTGCACGAACACCGCCTTTAATTGCACCCCCAGTGTCTTGCGCCATCATCAATCGATTTAATGGTTTATTAGAATTAGGTAAATTGGTTGACATGAAAATTGGCGCCCCCAGTGGCACAAAACGAGGATCAATCGCCACCACGCGCTCCGCCAATATTGGAGAACCTAATGCACCTATTGGACCAGGCAAACCTGGTGGTAATTCACGGAAAAACACATAACTTGGATTAGCATTTAATAGCTCCCGTAACTTACCAGTATTATTTCGTGCCCAATCTTTAATGCCCTGCATGGAGGCTTTATCTGCCGTTAATTCACCTTTATCAATTAACAAACGCCCAATAGATTGATAAGCCTGGCCATTCTGATCAGCATATCCAATGTGCATCTTTTCACCATTCTCAAGATGCACCATCCCCGATCCTTGAATCTGCAAAAAGAACAAATCAATTTGGTCATCCACCCAAAGAAATTCTCTACCTTGAAGCGGCGAAGTGTCTGCTTCAATCTCACTACGGTTGTAATAAGGAATTAATTTCGTACCAACAACACGCCCACGCACCCTTTTATTTGCAAGCTCAGGATAAATGCTCGCCAACTCAACGGTAATTAAATCATCTGGACGGGCATAAACCGGGAAGCGATATTTATCGTTTTTATTGCGACTCCCCTCAATGACTGGTTCGTAATATCCAGTAATCAAACCCGAAGTTGAACCATCTAAATTCGAGGTACGATATACGGCAAAGTTCTTTTTAAAATAATCGACAATCGCCATTGAAGAAGGATTATTCAATTTGTCCGCTTCATTACATACGGCCTGCCAGGCAGGTTTTACTTTTAAAACAGCACATCCAAGTTGCCATGCTGGCCACGCTTTAGTGACATCGTCTTTAGAAAGTGCTTCTAAGTCTTGCCAATCTGCTGGTTTTAACAAGCCGTAGTCTGGCACTTTGGCTATTTCAGGTTTTAGTTCCGCGGGCTTAGAAGGTTCAGGTGGCGGCAAAGCGACGGATGGGCAAGTGCATACTGGGGGAGGCGTCGAAATTGCTGTCTGAGTTGGCTTGACTTGAATTTTTGCACAAGCGTTAAGCAGCAAAAAGCATGAAAACAAAAACAAAAAACGCATCAATTTTTTATAGCGCATCAATGCAAAACCCTGGGCATAGATAAAGTAAAAGAAGGAATGGACACATCAAATTGCGTCCCATCCACAGCAGTAAATTGATAACTGCCATGCATCGTACCCACGGCTGTATTTAAAACTGTACCACTCGTATATTCAAAAAATGCCGCTGGCTGGAGCAAGGGCTGCTCCCCAACAACGCCCAAACCACGAACCTCTTGAACTTGCTTTTCAGCATCAGTAATGACCCAATGACGGCTTATTAACTGAGCGGCAACACTACCGGTGTTTGTAATCGTAACGTGATATGAAAAAGCATAACGGCCAGCTTGAACATCAGATTGATCAGGTAAAAATTCTGTTTTTACAGTAACCAAACATTCATAGTGTTTATCAGATGTCATGCAAGCCTAGGAAATCAAACCAGAAGTAGGTGAACTCGGTGTCGCTGAATATAGTTTTTTAGCCATTCTTCCGGCTAGGAAAGCTTCACGGCCTGCCTCAACAGCTTTCTTCATCGCTGATGCCATTAAAATAGGATTATTTGCACCTGCAATTGCAGTGTTCATGAGAATGCCTTCACAACCAAGCTCCATGGCAATCGCTGCATCGGAAGCGGTACCAACCCCCGCATCAACTAGCACAGGCACTTTAGCATTCTCAATAATAATTTGAAGATTCCAAGGATTTAAAATACCCATGCCAGAGCCAATCAGTGACGCAAGTGGCATCACTGCACAACAGCCGATCTCTTCTAGTTGCTTAGCGATGATAGGATCATCTGAGGTATAAACCATGACATCAAATCCATCTTTAACTAAAACTTCAGCCGCTTTAATTGTTTCAATCACATTTGGATATAAGGTGTTTGGATCCCCAAGGACTTCAAGCTTTACCAATCGATGCCCATCTAATAATTCACGCGCTAAACGCAAAGTCCGCACTGCATCATCGGCAGAATAACAGCCGGCGGTATTAGGCAAATAAGTAAACTCCTCAGGCGGTAAATATTCAAGCAAAGAGGGTTCGCCAGCATTTTGGCCAATATTGGTGCGACGGATTGCAACCGTCACAATTTCTGCGCCACTCGCATCAATGGCAGCTCGCGTTTCTGTGAAGTCTTTGTACTTACCTGTTCCAACCAGCAAGCGAGATTTATAAGATTTACCTGCAATATTTAAAGTATTCATTTTTGCCTTTAACCACCACCAACTGCACCAACAATTTCTAATCTATCCCCATTTTGCAGAGCCACTTCAGCAAACGTGCTTTTAGGCACAATTTCACCGTTACATTCAATTGCTAAACGCTTTCCGACAAGGCCGAGCTTCTCAACCAATGCGCCAATCGTCATCGAGTCTACTTCAAAAGTTCTAGGATTTCCGTTAATTGTAATTTGAATCAATTGGATATGTGCCCGAAAGTGTCCGAAAGAAAAACGGACCATATTTTCAATAATTAATGGACCTATTTTACGTAGGTTGCACACCATTTGGCAAACCCAATCAATGCTTCGCTGTCGGCCATTTTTGAATGACTTAAAGCAAAGAATAAAGTTTTTAGGAATAGCATTTGCATGGAACAAGCTGGCTTGCGTAGAATAGGGGTCTCGCATCATGCGGGTGTAGTTCAATGGTAGAACGCTAGCTTCCCAAGCTCGATACGCGGGTTCGATTCCCGTCACCCGCTCCAAATCCTTTTTCAATCAATTTGAAAATAAGCCTTTCTTAAATTGAATATCCTGTTTTAAGTTAGAATACGATATTAAGTTTTACGTGCGTTCTACGCCTAAATTACACACCATGAAAAACCTCATGCCTCCTTCAGTAATGACTTTCGCCGCCACAGACCCAAGTAGCGGAGCAGGATTACAAGCAGATATTTTGACTTTCGCAAGCATCGGCTGCCACCCCCTTTCAGTTGTAACTGGCATTACTGTGCAAGATACAGTTGGCGTAGAAAACGTCATGTTTTTTGACGCCGATTGGATTAACGAACAAGCGCGAACAATTCTAGAAGATATGCAAGTGATGGCTTTCAAAATTGGCATGGTAGGAAGTGTAGAAAACGTCGCTGTCATAGCAGAAATCATGGCTGATTACCCTGACACACCTCTGCTTATTGACCCAATACTCTCCTCTGGGCGTGGCGATGAACTCGCGAATGATGAAGTACAAGCCGCAATGATTGACTTACTCTTTCCGCAAGCAACTTTGATTACCCCGAACAGTATAGAAGCTCGACGTTTGGCTTTTTATAATGACGACTCAGATGAAGCAGAGAACGCTTCGCTAGACGAGAGCGCTAAACGATTATTAGATATAGGATGTGAGTACGTTTTAATCACTGGCACTCATGAACGTTCGCATGATGTTGTAAATACGCTTTATGGAGAAAGCGGTCTAATCAAAGCTTATAATTGGGAGCGCCTCCCAGGAAGCTATCATGGCTCTGGTTGCACACTCACCTCTGCCATTGCCGCTTGCATTGCCCATGGATTGAGCATGGAAGAGGCTATTCTTGAAGCACAAGAATACACTTGGCAAACACTAAAAGCCGGCTTCCGCCCAGGGATGGGCCAATATATCCCGGACCGAATGTTCTGGGCGCGCGAGGATGAAGAAGAGTCGTCGTCATAAGACCATGCAATTGAACCCCTCTAAAATCCAAGGGCTTTATGCCATTACGCCAGATTTAGAAGACACCGAACTGCTTTGTAATATGGTTGAAGCCAGCATTAAAGGCGGTGCAAATATCATACAGTACCGTAATAAATCGGCTAAGCATCCTCAGCTTACTACTCAGGCCCGGGCATTACTAAAGCTTTGCCGAAGCCATCAAATTCCTTTGATTATTAATGACCACGTTAAACTTTGCTTGGCCCTTGATGCGGATGGTGTGCACATTGGCAGTGACGATGGTGATATTGCCGCAACTAAAAAGCGCCTTGGAGCAAATAAAATCTTAGGGGTCTCCTGTTATGGGGATTTTGAACGTGCAAAAAATGCAGTTCAACAGGGTGCGGATTACGTCGCATTTGGCGCTTGTTTTCCATCCAATACCAAGCCCCATGCCCCGCGTGCCGAACTCCATTTATTTACTCAGGCCAAAATATTAAATGTGCCATGTGTTGCCATTGGGGGCATTACACTAGAAAATGTCAGCACTGCAGTGAATGCTGGCGCCAACGCTATTGCGGTGATTGGCGAACTATTTAACCGAGATATTCAAGAAATCACGCCTTGCGCAAAACAATTTTCATCATTTTTTTAAGCCATTGAGCATATTCATCATGACATCACGTAATCAACAACTTTTCGAAAAATCACAAAAACTTATTCCCGGCGGAGTGAATTCTCCAGTGCGTGCTTTCCGATCCGTAGGCGGAACGCCAGTGTTTTTTAAACGCGGATTAGGCTCAAAACTATGGGATGAGGATGACAAAGAATATATCGATTACGTTGGATCTTGGGGTCCAATGATATTAGGGCACGCCCATCCTGAAGTCATCAAAACTGTGCAAGAAGTTGCTACCCATAGCCTTTCATTTGGCGCACCAACAGCACGCGAACTAGACATGGCTGAAATGGTGAGCAAGATTGTGCCAAGCATGGAACAGTTGCGCTTAGTGAGCTCTGGTACTGAAGCAACCATGAGTGCGATCCGTTTAGCACGCGGCTTTACGGGGCGAAGCAAGATCGTAAAATTTGAGGGGTGTTACCACGGCCACGCTGATGCACTATTGGTTAAAGCAGGTTCTGGATTGCTCACTTTTGGCACCCCTAGCTCTGCTGGCGTGCCTCCTGAAGTGGCAGCCCATACGCTTACCCTTAATTACAACGACATTTCTGGGGTTGAAGCACTCTTCAAAGAAATTGGCAACGAAATTGCTTGTGTCATTGTTGAACCAGTAGCTGGCAACATGAATTTAATTAAACCAAGCAAAGGCTTTTTAGAGTCTTTACGTGAACAATGTACAAAATATGGATCAGTATTAATATTTGATGAAGTAATGACAGGCTTTCGTGTTGCATTAGGTGGCGCGCAAGCGCTTTATAACATCAAACCGGATCTAACCACGTTAGGCAAAATCATTGGCGGTGGATTGCCAGTTGGGGCTTTTGGTGGTCGGGCAGATATTATGCAATGCTTGGCGCCTGTCGGACCGGTATATCAAGCAGGTACATTATCAGGCAATCCAGTAGCGGTTGCGGCAGGCATGAAAACCTTAACGCTAATTCAAGCACCCGGCTTTCATGAGCGATTAGCAAAAAGCGCGGAGCGCTTAGTAAATGGTTTAACGCAGGCTGCTAAAGATGAAGGAATCGCATTTAGTGCGCAATCCGTAGGTGGGATGATTGGCATTTACTTTAGTGAAAAAGCACCGACAAGCTTTGAAGAAGTCATGAAATCAGACAAAGAAGCGTTTAATCACTTCTTTCATGCCATGCTCGATGAGGGTATTTACCTTGCACCATCAGCATTTGAAGCTGGTTTTGTCTCAGCAGCGCACAGTGATTCAGATATAGATGCAACGATTGCAGCAGCCAAAAAAGTTTTTGTTGCGATGAAAACTGGAAAATAATCGCAAAAGCCACGCCTTGCATGCATTTGTAGGTTGAAGCAAGGCACTAATATATATAGAATTACAAGGTTTCACCGCAAACATATGTCATTGAGTCGCTTAGGTTTAAATAAATGACCATGACATTTTAACAATGCGGATTAATTTATATTTTCCCGTGTGCTTAAGCCTTGACTAAAAAGGCTTGCAATACGGGGTTTGCGGACACCAAAACCCTCGATTTGGTGTCCGTTTTTATCAGTACTGACGAGGGATAGGAAATGGGCAGCGGAATGCCAGAGCAGCAAGGTTTATATAGTCCATCTAACGAGCGTGACGCCTGTGGTCTTGGCTTTGTTGCACACATTAAAGGCAATAAAAGCCATTTGATCGTGCAACAAGGTTTGCAAATACTTGCAAACCTGACCCACCGTGGTGCAACCGGATACGACCCAAAATTGGGTGACGGCGCTGGAATTTTGATTCAAATGCCAGACGCATTCATGCGTAAAGAGGCAACCAAGCTTGGTATTAACCTTCCTGCACATGGCAGCTACGCTTGTGGTACTGCGTTTCTCCCACAAACTAAAAATGGCCGCGAAGCCTGTGAATCGATTGTCGCGCGTATCATTCATGAAGAAGCTCAAACTTTACTAGGTTGGCGTGATGTTCCTCGCGACAACAGCAATATTGCTCAAGCAGCCAAGGACGTTGAACCGGTGATGCGCCAAGTATTTATTGGGCGCGGTGAAAATGTTGTAGACCAAAATGCTTTTGAGCGTAAATTATTTGTTATACGCAAACGAATTGAACATGAAGTGCGCGCACTTAAATTAGACGATTCTGCGCAATTTTACTTTCCATCTTTGTCATCAAAAACCATTATCTACAAGGGCATGTTGCTCGCCAACGAAGTCGGTATTTATTACAAAGACTTACAAGATGAAGAGATGATTTCAGGACTTGCATTAGTCCACCAACGCTTCTCCACTAATACTTTCCCAAAATGGGATTTGGCGCATCCATTCCGAATGATTGCGCATAACGGTGAAATTAACACTGTTCAAGGCAATATTAATTGGATGGCTGCTCGTCATGAATCAATGCGCTCTGCATTAATGGGTGAAGATTTAGAAAAACTATGGCCGCTGATTATTGATGGTCAATCTGATTCAGCAGCCTTTGATAATGCGCTTGAATTGTTAGTGGCTGGTGGTTATTCATTACCTCACGCCATGATGATGTTAATTCCTGAAGCTTGGTCCAACGAAAGCGCTAGCAAATTAATGAGCGAAGATCGCCGCGCTTTCTATGAATACCATGCGGCTTTAATGGAACCTTGGGATGGCCCTGCTGCTGTTGCATTTACTGACGGCACAACGATCGGTGCAACACTAGATCGCAATGGCCTTCGTCCAGCGCGTTATTTAATCACTGATGATGATCATGTGATGATGGCATCAGAAATGGGCGTGCTTACATTCCCTGAAGAAAAAATCATCAAAAAATGGCGTTTGCAGCCAGGCAAAATGTTACTGATTAACCTAGAAGAAGGTCGCATCATTGATGATGCTGAAATCAAGCAAAGTTTGGCACAAGCAAAACCGTATAAAGCTTGGATTGATCAATCACGCTATACCTTAGCTGACTTACCAAAAATAGAAGCTAAACAAGTCATGGCTGCGAGCTTGTTAGACTCTCAACAAGCATTTGGATATTCCCAAGAGGATATCAAGTTTGTGATGCAGCCAATGATTGCAAACGGCGAAGAAGCATCCGGTTCGATGGGTAACGATAGCGCTTTATCTGTGCTTTCAAACAAACCAAAAGTTTTGTATCACTATTTCAAACAGCTGTTTGCACAAGTCACCAATCCGCCAATCGACCCTATCCGTGAAGAGTTAGTGATGTCTTTGGTGACCTTTATTGGACCAAAACCAAACCTTTTAGGCCTTGATGAGACCAATCCTCCAGTCCGCCTAGAAGCAAGTCAGCCGGTGCTAACGCTAGATGAATTAGAGCAACTTAAGGCCATCGACACGCTCACGAAAAAACAATATCGTGCTTTAACGCTCGATATCACGTATCAAGCTTCACAAGGAAAAGCAGGGATGGCCGCGGCTGTTGAAGCCCTCTGTTCTGCCGCAAGCAAGGCCGTACGAGATGGCTTTAATATTTTAATTCTTTCAGACCGTAGCATTAGCAAGGACCGCTTGGCGATTCCAGCATTGCTTGCCTGTTCAGCGACACATCAATCATTAGTTCGCGCTGGCTTACGGACTAGTGCTGGCTTAGTCATTGATACTGGGTCAGCTCGTGAAGTGCATCACTTTGCATTGCTTGCTGGTTTTGGCGCTGAGGCAGTTTGTCCTTGGCTCGCATTCCAAACGATTGCTGATATGGTGAAAGGCGACACATACGAAGCCAACAAGAACTTCATAAAAGCCATTAGCAAGGGCTTACATAAAGTCATGTCTAAGATGGGAATTTCAACTTACCAATCTTACTGTGGCGCACAGATTTTTGAAGCCATTGGCCTCAACACTGCGTTTATTGAGAAATACTTCACTGGCACCGCTACCCATATCGAAGGGATTGGTCTAGATGAAGTTTCACAAGAAAGCTTTAATCTTCATTCTGCTGCATTCGGAAACGATCCTGTATTAGCAAATGCCCTAGATGCTGGCGGAGAGTATGCTTATCGCATTCGTGGTGAAGAGCACATGTGGACACCAGACTCTATTGCGAAATTGCAACATGCAACACGCACCGGGCAAACTAGCACTTATAAAGAATACGCAAAACTCATTAATGACCAAAGCCGTCGTCATATGACTCTGCGCAGTTTATTTGAAATTAAATCTGCAGGCGCTCCGGTGCCTTTGGAAGAAGTGGAATCAGCAAAAGAAATCGTTAAACGCTTTGCAACCGGGGCGATGTCCTTAGGTTCTATCTCAACAGAAGCGCATGCGACCTTAGCGATTGCGATGAACCGCATTGGCGGAAAATCCAATACTGGCGAGGGCGGCGAAGATCCTAAACGCTTTATTCCCGTGGCTAAAGCTAGTTCAATGGCTGAAGTCATCGGCGAAACTTTAATTGAAAGAGACATTCCGCTTAAAGCTGGCGATTCAATGCGCTCAAAAATTAAGCAAGTCGCTTCAGGCCGTTTTGGCGTGACTGCTGAATACTTGGCTAACGCAGACCAGATCCAAATCAAAATGGCCCAAGGCGCGAAGCCTGGTGAAGGCGGTCAACTGCCAGGACACAAAGTCAGCCCATATATCGCACAATTACGTTTCTCTGTGCCGGGGGTGGGCTTGATTTCACCACCGCCTCATCATGATATTTACTCAATTGAAGATTTGGCTCAATTGATTCACGATTTGAAAAATGCCAATCCTAAAGCAGATATCTCAGTCAAATTAGTTTCTGAAACTGGTATTGGTACGGTGGCTGCTGGCGTAGCGAAAGCGAAATCTGACCACATCGTTGTCGCAGGACATGACGGTGGTACAGGAGCATCGCCTATTTCATCAATTAAACATGCAGGCACGCCTTGGGAACTTGGTTTAGCTGAAACTCAACAAACACTTGTCCTCAACCAATTGCGTGGTCGCGTGATTTTGCAGGTAGATGGCCAAATGAAAACCGGCCGCGATGTGCTGATTGGTGCATTGTTAGGCGCAGATGAATTTGGTTTTGCAACTGCACCTCTGGTTGTTGAGGGATGCATCATGATGCGCAAATGCCATCTCAACACCTGCCCTGTCGGCGTAGCAACACAAGATCCTGAATTACGTAAGCGCTTCACTGGTCAACCTGAACACGTTGTAAATTACTTTTTCTTTATTGCTGAAGAAGTGCGTGAATTAATGGCGAGTATTGGCATCCGTAAATTTAATGATTTAATTGGTCGTGCTGATTTGCTCGATATGCAAAAAGGGATCGATCATTGGAAACTATCTGGTCTTGATTTCAGCAAAGTCTTCCATCAACCAAAAGTTGACCAATCTGTTTCATTGTTTAATAACGATGTTCAGGACCACGGCTTGAAAAATGCGCTTGATAATCAATTAATCACACTTGCAAAACCAGCATTAGAAAAAGGCCAAAAAGTCACGATTGACTTACCTATTACGAATACAAATCGTACTTGCGGGACCATGCTTTCTAATCAAGTGGCAACCCTTTATGGAAATAAAGGCCTACCAGATGACACCATCAGCATTAAGCTTAAAGGAACTGCCGGGCAAAGTTTTGCGGCATTCTTAGCCCATGGCATTAGTATTGAGCTAACTGGCGAAGGCAATGATTATGTGGGCAAGGGCCTATGTGGTGGCCGAATTGTCATCAAACCGCCTGTTGCATTCCGTGGGGTAGCCCATGAAAACATTATTGCTGGTAATACTGTGATGTATGGTGCAACGACAGGCGAAAGTTATTTCCGTGGCGTAGCAGGTGAACGTTTCTGTGTAAGAAACTCTGGTGCAAGCGCTGTAGTGGAGGGGGTCGGCAATCACGGCTGTGAATACATGACCGGCGGTACAGTAGTTGTTTTAGGTCAAACTGGGCTTAACTTCGCTGCTGGGATGTCTGGTGGTGTGGCCTACGTCTATGATGAAGACGGCATGTTCAACAAGCGTTGCAATATGGCGATGGTTTCTCTTGAAAAAGTAGAACCAGCTTCCGGATTCACAGCAGATAGCATCAATCATCTGAACCAAGCTGATGAAAAAACACTCTTAGCATTAATCGATAAGCACATCACTTACACAGACAGTGAGCGTGCCAAAGCCATTCGTGCTGATTGGGAAAATGCTAGAAGTAAGTTTATAAAAGTCATGCCAAATGAGTACAAACGTGCGCTCAAAGAGCTCGCTGCTGCCAAGAAGGAGGCTGCATAATCATGGGTAAAGTCACTGGATTTATGGAATTTAAGCGTCTTTCAGAAGCAAATCTTCCCGTCACAGATCGTCTTAAAAATTACAAAGAATTTGTTCTCCATTTAACGGATGAACAAGCAAAAGTCCAAGGCGCTCGTTGCATGGACTGCGGCATTCCTTTTTGTACTACAGGTTGTCCAATTAACAATATTATTCCTGATTGGAATGATTTGGTTTATCAGCAAGATTGGCGTGCAGCAATTGATGTATTGCATTCAACAAACAATTTCCCTGAGTTTACAGGCCGTATTTGTCCAGCGCCTTGTGAAGCTGCCTGTACACTCAATATCAATGATGATGCTGTCGGTATTAAATCAATTGAACATGCCATCATTGATAAGGCTTGGGAAAATAATTGGGTTGTTCCTCAGCCCCCTCAACACAAAACCGGCAAGAAAGTCGCCATTGTAGGCTCAGGTCCTGCAGGAATGGCGGCAGCTCAACAATTGGCCCGTGCTGGTCATAATGTCGTGGTATTTGAAAAAGAAACACGCGTTGGCGGATTGCTGCGTTATGGCATTCCTGATTTCAAGTTTGAGAAGAGTCATATCGACCGCCGTATTGCGCAAATGGAAGCTGAAGGGGTTGAGTTCCGCGTGAATCATATTGTTGGTGAAAACGTCAGTGCGGAAGATTTAAGCAAAGACTTCGATGCGGTGATTTTAGCGGGTGGCGCTGAACATCCACGTGATTTACCAGTTACAGGCCGAGAGCTTGATGGTGTGCATTTCGCGATGGATTTCTTACGCCCACAAAATAAAGTGGTTGCTGGCGATACTGTACCCAACCAAATCATGGCCACCAATAAGCATGTTGTTGTGATTGGTGGGGGTGACACAGGCTCTGACTGCGTAGGAACTTCTAACCGTCATGGTGCAGTTTCAATCACACAGTTTGAAGTGATGCCTCAACCACCTGAGAAAGAAAATAAGAATTTGGTTTGGCCAAACTGGCCCCTAAAACTGCGCACTTCAAGTTCACACGAAGAAGGGTGTGACCGTGATTGGTCCATTACAACCAAGGAGTTAATTGGTGAAAATGGAAAAGTCACCGGACTCAAAGGCGCTAAAGTTGAGTGGGTCGATGGCAAAATGGTAGAAGTGCCAGGCTCAGAATTTATCATTCAGGCAGATTTAGTGTTGTTGGCCATGGGTTTTGTGAGCCCCATCCAAAAAGTACTAGATGCCTTTGGGATTGAAAAAGATGCGCGCGGCAATGCAAAGGCGACCACCGACGGCGTAGGTTGCTATGCCACATCCAAAGCCAAGGTATTCGCTGCTGGTGATATTCGTCGTGGTCAATCACTGGTGGTTTGGGCCATTCGCGAAGGTCGTCAATGTGCACGTGCCGTTGATGAATTCTTAATGGGTGCTTCGACCTTACCTCGGTAATTTAGCCGAATAGAAAAGGGTGCGAAGCACCCTTTTTTCATGATTGCAATTCTTTTTATAGATAGAAAAAATGATGTTAAAAAACGATACTTTCCTAAAAGCCCTGATGCGCGAACCCACCGAATACACCCCGGTTTGGATGATGCGCCAAGCAGGCCGCTATTTACCAGAGTATCGTGAAAGTCGTAAAACAGCCGGTAGTTTTTTACAGCTTTGCAAGAACCCTAATTTTGCGACGGAAGTCACCATTCAGCCTTTAGATCGCTATCCATTATTGGATGCTTCCATTCTTTTCTCAGACATTTTGACTGTACCTGACGCGATGGGTTTAGGGCTTTATTTTGAAGAAGGTGAAGGCCCAAAGTTTGAACGTACACTGCAACTAGAAGCAGATATTAATAAGCTCGAAGTGCCTGACATGGCAAAACTTCAATATGTATTTGATGCTGTCAGCCAAATCCGCAACACATTAAATGGCCGCGTTCCTTTGATTGGTTTTTCTGGCAGCCCTTGGACACTTGCAACCTATATGGTCGAGGGTAAGGGTGGAACAGACTTTTTAACCATTAAAAAAATGGCTTATGCACGCCCGGATTTATTGCATCACATTCTAGAAACGACCGCCCAAACGGTTATTCTGTACCTCAATGCGCAAATTGCCGCGGGCGCACAAGCCGTAATGATTTTTGATTCTTGGGGCGGGGCACTTTCACATAATGCTTACCAAGAATTTTCATTAGCTTATATGCAAAAAATCGTGAATGGGCTCACCAAAACCTCAGAAGGCAAAAAAGTACCTAGCATTGTCTTCACTAAAGGGGGGGCATTATGGCTTGAAGCGCAAGCCGCTATTGGTGCAGATGCTTTAGGTTTAGATTGGGCGGTAAGCCTAGGCGAAGCGCGTCAACGTGTGGGTGATAAAGTCGCATTGCAGGGCAACATGGATCCAGCCATTTTACTATCCACGCCTGAAGCGATCGAAAAAGAAGTCGCAACGATTTTAGCGAGTTACGGCAAAGGTCATGGTCACGTCTTTAATCTTGGTCACGGCATTACGCAGTGGACCCCACCGGAAAATGCTGCAGCATTTTTGTCAGCGGTGCGTGAACACAGCAAGCAATATCATCAAGCTTAAAACTCCATTGGATCCACGTCCACACTCCAACGCACTTTAGCGGCTAATTTACTTGCCCTTAATTGCGGCGTAATGGTGGCAAGCAGTTTTTGTAGAGCACCCCGTTGGCTAGCTTGCATCAACACCTGACCGCGATCCATCCCTTTTAACCTTTCCATTTGTGCAGGCATCGGATCATAAGTAAGCACTTGCTTACTCGACGCTCTTGCTAATTCAAAAGCAAAATTTAAGAAGTTTTCCACGTCTCGATAATTGCTCGACTCAGCGCGCAATAAGGCCAAATAACAATAGGGTGGGAAGTTTGCTGCTTCTCGTTCTTCCAGTAAAGTTTGTGCATAGGCAGGGTAATCTTGGCTTCGCAGGGCATTGAATAAATGGTGACTTGGAAACGCAGTTTGTATTAAGACTTCTCCGGCTTTTTCTGCACGTCCCGCACGTCCAGAAACTTGCATCAATTGAGCAAATAAACGTTCTGAAGCTCTAAAGTCTGGACTAAACAATGCGCTGTCGGTATCAATCACGCCAACTAAAGTAAGATTCGGAAAGTCATGCCCTTTGGCTAGCATTTGAGTGCCAATTAAAATATCAATCTCATTCGAATGGACTGCCGTCAAAATCTCATTTAAGGCTTCTTTGCGACTGGTGCTATCTCGATCAACACGCTGTATTCTGGCGCTTGGAAATAGTTGTTTTAACGTCTCTTCCAAACGCTGGGTGCCATGGCCTGTTGGATGAAGATCTGCATTGCCGCAACTCGGACATTGGCGAACAATTTTCTGCTCATGGCCACAATGATGGCATCGCAGACGGCCTTGTTTTAGATGTACAACCAATCGACTACTACAACGCGTACATGGCGCGATCCAATGACAAGCGCTGCAAAGCAAAACTGGAGAATAACCACGCCGGTTAATGAACAGTAGGCTTTGTTCGCCTTTCTCAAGCCGCTCCCGCATCGCATTCACTAGAACTGGCGTGAGCCCATTCGTGCTCTCTTGTTTTGTGGTATCGATACAACGAATATTAGGTAAATCGGATTGAGCAACCGCCCGATTATTCAAAGTCAGTAAGCTGTACTTACCGATTTTTGCATTCTGCCAAGTTTCAAGTGCTGGGGTTGCGCTCCCCATCATAATGGGGACTTTATTGCGCTGCGCTCGGACCATGGCAACATCACGCGCATGGTAACGCATACTATCTTGCTGTTTATAGGAACCGTCGTGCTCTTCATCCACCAACACTATTTTTAGATTTGGAATGGGTGTGAATACCGCCAAGCGGGTACCAATGATAATTCTGGCCTGTCCTGATTGTGCCAGCCGCCAATTTTGTAAGCGCTCACTCTCTCCAAGATTACTATGCAGAGAGACTAGAGGCAAATGAGGCAATCGATTTCTAAAGCGCGCTTCTAGCTGCGGGGTCAGATTAATCTCTGGGACGAGCACCAAGGCTTGACTGAGTTCATCTGTTAACACTTGCTGCAAGATCTGCATATAAACTTCTGTTTTACCGCTACCTGTAATGCCGTGTAATAAAAATGGTTTAAAACCCTGCGCACTTTCAACGACTTGATTAACCGCGAATGTTTGCTCCTCATTGAGTGGGGGTGGAGGAACAGCGGGTAATGCTGACTTGAATCCAACCAAAACTTGTTCAGCGTATACCCAGCCTTTTACTTGAAAAGCTTCCATCGCAGACCGCCACCCACCAGAGATGTTTTTAAGCGCAGCTTCGGTCAAGGGCCCTTGTTGAAGGGCGACAAAAATCTTACGTTGCACCACTTGCCTGGCAGGAATTTGATCTAAGCTCGCCTGCAATCCTTCTGGAGAAAATGTATATAAAAACTGTTTTCGGGAGACCGCTGGCTCTGTCTGTCTTAGTCTTGTGGGCAAGCTTGCTAATAAGGCCTGACCAAATGGATATTGATAATAATCTGCACAAAATCTCAGCAGTCCAAATGTATCGGCATCAAGGGTGGGCTCGCCATCAAACACCTGCGCAATCGATTTTAGTTTTTCAATGGCAAAATCACTGGTATCCGAAATACCAACGACCACACGAACGACTTTGCGTGGACCAAAAGGCACAACAACACGTTGACCAACTTGAACATCAAAACCACCATCGAGATAGTCGAATAGTCGGTCTAAAGGGACATCCAATGCAATTTGAAG